>PTLK01000069.1 GCA_002938075.1 Alphaproteobacteria bacterium MarineAlpha3_Bin3 | reverse complement strand
GGACCTGATCCTGTCCGAACGGTGGCCGGGGCTGGAAGAAGCCGTCCGGGCCCTGGAAGGGGTCAACCCGTCGGCGGCGCAGCAATTGGTCAACGCAGTGTTGCCCCGTCCGGGGGCGACCCTGGCGGCCAATATCCTGTTTTTCCTGGTCGCGCTTTCGGGCGGCGACCTTCGGGGCTGGCTCGGCGACGGACCGGCGCGCATCCTGCAACGGCTGAAACCGGGCCTGATGACCCGGCTACGGGACGATTTCGGGCGTCTGGGCCGAATCGCCAACGAACCCAGGACCGGCGACTGGCGGGCGACGATGATCCCCTTTTACAACGGCGCCGAGATCGAACAGATCCGCCTGTTCATACGCCGTGCCGGCGATGAGGCCGAAGACGAACAGGAAGGCCGCCAGGGCACCCGTTTCGTCCTCGACATGGACCTCAGCCGCATGGGCCGGTTCCAACTGGACGGCCTGATCTATCAAAAGGAAAGGCACCTGGACTTGATTGTACGCACCGAGAACAAACTGCCGCAAAAAATGCAGGACGACATCCGCGACATCTTCCGGGAAGCCGGGGATGTTACCGGAATCAAGGGCGGCCTCTCATTCCAGGCCGCGCCCCCCAATTTCATCGACATCGCCGGTGCCGAGCCGCCGCAACAACCTCTCGGCCTGATCGTATGACCGGCGGCCAGGACAGGAAGAGCTCTCACTCATGGAATTGAATGAACGCCGCGCCTTGTTGACCACCGCGGACAATCCGGACGCCACCCTCGATTACATTGCCGGACTTCAGGGTTCGTTGCAGGCGTTCAGCCTCGCCATGCCGACCCGCATCGGCGTCCATTATGTGCCCGACCGCATGATCGTCGAACCGTCCGCGTTCAGGCGCTACCTGGAGGCCCTGACGGTAATGGATTGGGAATCTCTCGAGGCGCTGGCCACCACCATCCTAGGGGATTTCAACAATCAACTGGTCGCCCGCTGGGCGCGGGTGGTGGCGACGGCGCCCGAAGAGGCCTATCCCGGCGTCGGCGCCCATGAGGTGATGGTCGAGGACCGCCAGCCGGGCTGGGACAACGAAGCGCTGCTGTCCCGGCTGTCGACTGGATAAAGGGGCGGATAAAGGGCCGGATAAAGGGAATGAGGGTTGATACCAAGGATCAAGAAACCGCAGACCGCCGTTTCTTGCGCCGATAGCCCTGCAACCCTATTTCGTCGAGGGTTTCCTGCTCCCGGCGTACCAATTCCAGGGCTTCGCGGGTATCCCGGCTTTTCTGGGCGATTTCGTATTTCTTCAGGTCCCGGTAGGCATCGTTCAGCTTTTCCCGCGCCTCGGCTACCTGTTCTTCCATCCTGAAAATTCCCTGATTGAGGTCTTCGCGGCGGATAATGACGGCGGCGGCGTAGTTGCCGTAAAAAAACCCGGCTTCCTCCGGCGACGACCGGACGATGGTTTGTTCCTTGATCAGTTCCTCGCGCAGCCGCTCCAAGCCGGTCTCGAGGCTGGCCAGCGATGCCAGAACATCCCCCAGTGCGCGGCGGCGCTGGTCGACGGTCCACTCGTTCAGGCGAATGAGGGTATGCAGGTCACGGGCCATGGGTCAGGCTCCTTGTCCGTCAATCTTGTTCTTGCGGCGGTTCCTCTGGAGACGGCTCGGAGGTCTCATCGGATTCCCCAGGGGATTCACCGGGGGGCTCCCCGCTTGTCTCTGCGTCGGCCGCCTCTTCCCCTTTGTCTTCTTCCGGGGGCGGCGGATCGGGCAGAGTTAGGAACGAAGGCCCGGCGGGCATGATCACCGGGTCCGCCGGTTCGGTCATCGTTTCATCCGTCCCGGACTCCGCCAATGGGGTCATGTCCGGGGCCGGTTCGGGCGCCGGTTCAGGCGCCGGCGGTTCCGCGGCGGCTGGCGACGGTTCGGAGGCCGGTGGCGACGGTTCGGGGGCCGGTTCCGGTTGCGGTGTCTCCGGCGGGGCTTCTGTCGGCGTTTCGGGGGCGGCATCGGGCGGGGCAGCCGCGGGCGCTTCGCCGCCGCTGATGCCGAGTATCTCGTTCAACATCCGGTAACAAGTGGCCAAATCCGTCTTATCGCCGATTTCCTGGGCCAGGAAAGCCTCCAGCGCCGGATAATAGTGCAGGGCCTCATCCACCTGCGGGTCGCTGCCGCGGCGATAGGCCCCGAGCCGGATCAGCTCGGCCATGTCCTCGTATACGGCGATAAGTTTCCGGGCCCGGTTGACGGCGGCGTTTTCTTCTACCGAATTGCAGGCCGGCATGGTCCGGGAAATGCTGCGCAGGATGTTGATCGGCGGAAAACGTCCGCGTTCGGCGATGGTCCGGTCCAGGACCACGTGCCCGTCGAGAATGCCGCGCACGGCATCGGCGACGGGTTCGTTGTGGTCGTCGCCTTCGACCAGCACCGTAAACAACCCGGAGATGGTGCCCTGATCGGCGGTTCCCGGGCCGGCCCGCTCCAGCAGCTTCGGCAACTCGGCGAACACCATCGGCGTATAGCCCTTGCTGGCCGGCGGTTCGCCCGCTGACAGGCTGATCTCCCGCTGGGCCATGGCGAAGCGGGTGATGGAATCCATCAGGCACAGGACGTCTTTTTTCTGGTCACGGAAGTATTCGGCCACCGTCATGGTGACGTAGGCGGCCTGACGGCGGATCAGGGGGCTTTCGTCGGAGGTGGCGATGATGACGACGCTGTGGGCCATGCCTTCGGGGCCGAGGTGATCCTCGATAAACTCCCGCGCCTCGCGGGACCGTTCGCCGATCATGCCGACGACGCTGACCTGGGCGGCGGTATGCCGAGCCATCATCGACAACAGCGTCGATTTGCCGATGCCCGAGCCGGCGAAAATACCCATCCGCTGCCCCTTGCAGCAGGTCAAAAAAACATTCATCGCGCGCACGCCCAAATCGATCTTGCCCCTCACCCGCTGGCGTTCATGAGCCGGCGGCGGCGCGTTGTGGATGGGATAGGCGACGGCCCCCGACATCAGCGGCCCCTTGCCGTCGACGGGTTCGCCAAAGGCGTTGATGACCCGGCCGAGCCAGCTTTCATCGGGATAAATCACCGGCTTCGAGGCGCTGATTTCAACGCGGCTCCCCATGCCAACCCCTTCGACCGAGCCGAAAGGCATCAACAGCGCGCGATTATTGGAAAAACCGACCACTTCGCAGGTCATCCGGCGGTCGTTACGGGCGATGATATCGCAATGATCGCCGACCGACAGGCTGCCCTGGACGCCGCCGACCTCGATCAGCAGGCCGACAACGTCGGTGACCTTCCCGAAAACCTTGTGATCGGGAAGGCGGTCGATTTCCTTAGCAATATTGGTCCCGAAGACGGTCAACCTAAACCCCTTCAAGGCGTTTCCAAACCCAACCAGTATAATCCATTACCGGCATCCCCAGTATGGTTGGTGATTGCTTAAGGTTTGGTTACCATTTCGGGGGCTTACGGGCCGTCCCAAGGACTTGAAAAAGCTTGGGATTCGGCCCCAAAGGCTAGCGCTCTTGCGCCTGAATCGTGTTAATAATATGGTTAACTAATTCGTTAACGAAGTTTTGGAAACCGGCCATGCGCGTCCTGCTTGTCGAAGACGATCCGATCACGCAACAAAGCATCCAAATGATGCTGGAATCGGAAGGCATGGTCGTCGATACCGCCGACCTGGGCGAGGATGGTCTGGAAATCGGCAAGCTGTACGATTACGACATCATCGTTCTCGACGTCATGCTGCCCGACATCGACGGTTTCGAGGTTCTGCGGCGGCTCCGCGACGGACGGGTGGACACCCCGGTTCTCATCCTTTCCGGGCTGACGGAGTCGGAAAACAAAGTCAAGGGGCTCGGCGCCGGCGCCGACGACTACCTGACCAAGCCGTTCGACAAGAAGGAGCTTTTTGCCCGTATTCAGGCCGTGGTCCGGCGTTCGGCGGGGCATTCGCAATCGATCATCATGACCGGTCTTTTGACCGTCAACCTAGATGCCCACACCGTCGAGGTAGAAGGGCAGCCCATCCACCTGACGGGCAAGGAATACGGCATTTTGGAATTGTTGAGCCTGCGCAAGGGGACAACCCTGACCAAGGAGATGTTCCTCAATCACCTCTACGGTGGCATGGACGAGCCGGAATTGAAGATCATCGACGTCTTCATCTGCAAGCTGCGCAAGAAGCTGAACGCCGCCACCGGCGGCGAAAACTATATCGAAACCGTCTGGGGGCGCGGCTACGTGCTCAGGAACCCCGACGGCGAAGACCAAAAGGCCGTCGCCAAAGCCTGACGCGACGAAGCCCCTTCCACCCATTGATCTGAAAACCCGGGCGGGCCTCATACCAAGGATCATTGATCCTTGGTATGAGTCGGGAACGACGCCGTAGACCCCCCGTTGGTCGGGAATGTGTCGAAATGTTTCAAAAGTTGGCTGGTTTTTAACAATCCGTGGCAGGCGGAAACATAACCGCAAACCGGATTTCACCGCCCAAACCCCGGGAATGTTCGATCAAGGCCCCGGAATCCCTGGCCAGGCATTGGGCGAAATAACCGTGGACGTTGCGCGCCGTCAGGTCTTCGGCGGCCGCCCCTTCGGCCAGGGCCGATTGTAGGTCTTCCCTCAGTCGGGCGTCCTCGCCGGTGGCGGTGACGGCAACGCCCAGCCCCTCGTCGAGGACCGCGAAGTCGATGCCCACGGCGCCGCCCCGGGGCAGCGATTCCGAGGCCATCAATACCATGTTCAGAATCACCTTCACCGCCGACGTTTGAAGGGAGGCGTCCGCATCCTCGGGCCAGTCGAGGGCGACCTTGCCGCTGGCCAGAAGCCCCACCGCCAGATTCCGGGCTTCGTTCAGGGTGGCTTCCCCCTTGTCGCCGGCGCCGAAGCCGAAGGCGCCGCGGAAAAACGTCAGCCGCCGGCTCGCCTCGCCGGCGCTGTCGGCGACCAGGCCCAAGGCTTTTTCGTCGTCGTCGAATCCTTCCTGAAAAAGCTCCAGCCCGGTGTTGACGGCGCCGATCGGCCCGACAAGGTCGTGACAGAGCCTTGACGAAAGAAGCTGCGCCACCCGGAGATCCACTTGCATGCCCCTGCCCTTTCCACCCGCCGCCGCACCAGGGGGCGGTCGGCCAGTTCCCGGCGGCAACCGGGAATGAGCTTAAGATAGCGAAATGCGGCCGCACTTCCTATTCCTTGCTTTCGGCGACCTGGTGGTAGTGGTATACGTAATTCCAGACGGGCGTCTTCCTGCCAACAAGGACGGCCAAGCGGGCCATTGGCCCGTCTTCCTTTGGGCAAAGCCCTGAAAAAATTTCAACAACGGCCTTGGCAGGCCCAGGAGTCCACGGTCCCGATGTCTGTGACAAACGCCAGCATTATCCGCGGCAGTTCCAAGCGTTCGCCGTTTTTCCCTAAGGGCCGCCAGGTCGATCCGCTAGCCCTGGACGAGGTGCGGGACCTTTTGGCCGATCTTCCCCGCCGGCGCGACCTGTTGATCGAGCACCTGCACCTGATCCAGGACCGTTACGGCCACCTTTCGGCCCGCCACCTGGCCGCCCTGGCCGAGGAAATGAAACTGGCGATGACCGAGGTCTACGAGGTCGCCACCTTCTACGCCCACTTCGACGTCGTCATGGAGGATGAGACCCCGCCGCCGGCATTGACTATCCGCGTCTGCGACAGCCTGACCTGCGAGATGATGGGGGCGCGGGACCTTTTGGACGGCCTGCAAAAGAAGATGGGCGGCAAGGTCCGGGTCGTCCGCGCCCCTTGCATGGGCCGCTGCGAGACGGCGCCGGTGGCCGAGGTCGGCCACTACCACGTCACCGGGGCGACAGTGGTTACGGTCGCCGAAGCGGCCGACGGCGGCCATACCCATCCGGTCAACCCGGCCTATACGGATTTCGATGCCTATGCGGCCGACGGCGGCTATGAACTGCTGAGGGACTGCCTGGCGGAAAAGCGTTCCGCCGATGACTTGATCGAGTTGATGAGCGAATCCGGCCTGCGCGGCCTCGGCGGGGCCGGCTTCCCGGCCGGGCAGAAATGGAAAATCGTCCGCGGTTATACCGCCCCGCGGCTGATGGCGGTCAACGCCGACGAAGGCGAGCCCGGCACCTTCAAGGACCGGTTCTACATGGAAACGGACCCGCACCGGTTTCTGGAAGGCATGTTGGTCGCCGCCTGGGTGGTCGAAGCGACCGACGTTTACATCTACCTGCGCGACGAATACCCGGGTTTAAGGGAAATGCTGTTGGAAGAAATTGCCAAGGTCGAGGCGGCGGGGCTGAACAAGGCCACCGCCATCCACCTGCGCCGCGGTGCCGGGGCCTACATCTGTGGCGAGGAAGCGGCGATGATTGAAAGCATCGAGGGCAAGCGCGGCCTGCCCCGCCACCGACCGCCCTATGTGGCCGAGGTCGGGGTGTTCGGGCGCCCGACGCTGGTTCAGAACGTCGAGACGCTTCATTGGATTCGCGACATCGTCGATCGTGGACCGGAATGGTTTTCCGGCGAAGGCCGCAACGGGAGACAAGGCCTGCGCAGTTTCTCGGTTTCCGGACGCGTCAAGGAACCGGGGGTCAAGCTGGCCCCGGCCGGGATCACGATCAAGGAGCTGATCGACGAATTCTGCGGCGGCATGGCCGACGGCCACGAATTCAAGGGTTATCTTCCGGGGGGCGCGTCGGGCGGCATCTTGCCGGCATCCATGGGCGACATCCCGCTCGATTTCGGCACGCTCGAGGAGTTCGGCTGCTTCATCGGCTCGGCAGCGGTTGTCATCCTGTCGAACAAGGACAGTGCCAGGGACGCGGCCCTTAACCTGATGCGGTTTTTCGAGGACGAAAGCTGCGGCCAATGCACGCCGTGCCGGGTCGGCTGCGAAAAGGCGGTGAAACTTATGTCCGAGGCCGAATGGGACGAAAAGCTGCTCAACGAACTCAGCCAGGCGATGACCGACGCGTCCATTTGCGGGCTCGGCCAGGCGGCGGCGAATCCGTTGAAAATGGTGTTGGCGCACTTCGCCGATGATATTATTTGTAAGTAACGCCAAACCCTGGATACCGATATGAGCGATAAAATCAAATTTACCCTGAACGGCAGCGAGGTCGAGGCGGCCCCCGACGAGACCATCTGGCAGGTAGCCAAGCGCCAGGGCGTGGAGATTCCGCATCTTTGTTATTCGCCGAAGCCCGGCTACCGGGCCGATGGCAACTGCCGCGCCTGCATGGTCGAAATCGAGGGCGAACGGGTGCTGGCGGCAAGCTGCATCCGCATGCCCACCGAAGGCATGACCGTCCTGACCGCGTCCGAACGCGCCATATCGGCCCGCGACATGGTGTTCGAAATGCTGCTCGCCGACCAGCCGCCGCCCGACGCGGCGCACGAGCCGGGTTCCCTGTTCTGGGACTGGGCCGGAAAGATGGGCGTCATGGAAAGCCGCTTCCCGGCCCGTGCCGCCCCGGTGACGGACGCCAGCCATCCCGCCATGACGGTCAACCTGGACGCCTGCATCCATTGCACCCTTTGCGTCCGCGCCTGCCGCGAGGTCCAGGTCAACGACGTCATCGGCATGGCCGGGCGCGGCGCGGAATCCAAGATCGTCTTTGATTTCGACGACCCCATGGGGATGAGCACCTGCGTCGCCTGCGGCGAATGCGTGCAGGCGTGCCCCACCGGCGCCCTCATGGAAACCACCCTGCTCGATGATCGGGGCGTCGGCCTGACCGATGACCTGGACGAGGTGCACAGCGTCTGCCCCTATTGCGGCGTCGGCTGCCAGATGACCTACCGGATCAGCTCCGGCGAAATCGCCGCCGTCAAGGGCCGGGCCGGGCCTTCCAACCTGAACCGGCTCTGCGTCAAGGGCCGCTTCGGCTTCGACTACGTGACCCATCCCCACCGGCTGACGGTGCCCCTGATCCGCCGGGACGACGCGCCCAAGGCCGTCGATCACGGCATCGACCCCGCCCGCCCCGAAAGCCATTTCCGCGAAGCCACCTGGGAAGAGGCCCTGGCCCGGGCGTCTAGCGGCCTGAAGACCATCATCGAGCGCGATGGCGGCAAGGCCATGGCCGGCTTCGGCTCAGCCAAGGGTTCCAACGAGGAAGCCTACATGTTCCAGAAGCTGGTGCGCACCGGATTCGGCACCAACACCGTCGATCACTGCACCCGGCTGTGCCACGCCTCATCCGTGATGGCGCTCTTGGAAACCATCGGCTCGGCGGCGGTGACGGCGCCTTTCATGGCAGCATCCGATTCCGACGTGATCATCGTCATCGGCGCCAATCCGACGGAAAACCATCCCGTCGCGGCCACCTTCTTCAAGAACGCCGCGAAAGCAGGCAAGGCCCTGATCGTCATGGACCCCAGGGGACAGGCCCTGTCGCGCCACGCCACCCACATGCTCCAGTTCAAGTCTGGAACCGACGTGGCCCTGCTCAACGCCCTCATAAACGTGATCATTGGGGAAGGACTCACCGACAAGCAGTACGTGGCCGCCCACACCGAAGGCTTCGAGGCCCTGAAGGAGCAGATCAAGCCCTTCACGCCCGAAGTCATGGAAGCGGTCTGCGGAATCCCGGCCGACACCCTCAGAACCGTGGCCCGTCTATACGCCGGCGCCAAGGCGGGGATCATCTTCTGGGGCATGGGCATATCCCAGAGCGTCCACGGCACCGACAACGCCCGCTGCCTGATCAGCCTAGCGCTGATTACCGGCCAAGTGGGCCGGCCGGGCACGGGCCTCCACCCCCTGCGCGGCCAGAACAACGTCCAGGGTGCGTCCGACGTCGGGCTCATCCCCATGGTCTTTCCAGACTACCAGTCGGTGGAGGACCCCGACATCCGCGCCCGCTTCGAGGACTTCTGGGGCACGCCGCTCGACCCCGAG
>PTLK01000068.1 GCA_002938075.1 Alphaproteobacteria bacterium MarineAlpha3_Bin3 | reverse complement strand
GCCGACACCCGGATTATGATTCCGGTGCTCTAACCAACTGAGCTACTCCGCCCCGAGGCCCGCCACGGTACGGCCATGGCGAGACCTGGGATATAGGTTCAAAGATAAACGGGTGTCAAGGTGCTCCCGGCAACTCCCGGGCAACCCTCGGGACCGCCGGGCGGGATTTTCGTCCCGTCCGGCGGCTGGGGTTGGTTCGGTGCTCCCTGGGGGGAGGGATGGAGGGAGACACCGCCCGAAACCACCCGCTGGCGCCCTGGGAAGGCGCGGTCCGGCGGATGGTTAATTCACGTCGAGCTCAAAGACCGGGGGCAGCGGCTGGGCCGGCGGCGCCGGTTGCGCCGGGACCGCCCCGGCCGTTGCCCCGGGTACCGTCCTTACGGTTTTGCCGGCCGGGACCCTACCGGCCCTGGAAAGCGTGACCCGACCCCTGGGATTGCCCTGGGGACCGATGCCCATGCGTCTCAACAGCGCCTGGGTGCCCTTGGGGTTTGCCGCCAGGCGGGCCATATCCTCCTTATCGGCTTCGAACTTGACCACCGCCGGGTCGAGCCACGGTAGGTTGAGGACATTGCCGGTCGGCTTCGGCCGCGGTACAGGCTCCGGGTCCTTGACCCAGTAGTTGATCCGCGGCGGCGCCGCGATCGGCGCCAGCTGCGGCGGCTCGGGCTTGTCATAGCGGCTCGGATGAGGGCCGAAATAGTTGACCAGCCGCCTTTCGTCGCGGTGGAAGGGTTCGCGGAAGCATTCGACCCCGCCGATCGATTTGTAGCAATAGGTGGGCTCCCAGTCGGACACCGCCTTTTCGTAGGCGTCGACATAACCGCAAGCGCCCAAAAGCGCGGTCAGGCCCAACGTTAACAATTTCGTGCGCATTTTTACCAACTCCCATGGCGGCGGTGGGGGAACGCGCCGTTGCCAAAAAGATGTCGCCGCTTAAGCGTTTAAATGCACGAAGGATGCCAAAAACCGGGGGTTTCCGATTCTTAACAAAAACTTAACGATTCCAAATGGTTGTGTTTTTCAGCCGGTTTTTCGGGTGTCGATGACGGTGCGGCCGCGGACCTGACCCTGGAGGATTTTGCCCGCCAGATCGGGCAAATCGGCAAGACATGCCGTGCTGCTAACCGCCGCCAGTTTGTCGCCGGGAAGCTCCTTGGCCAGCCGTCCCCAGGCGATAAGCCGGCGTTCCTTGGGACACGTATTGGAATCAATGCCGAGAAGGTTGATGCCGCGCAACAGGAACGGCATCACCGTGGTTTCCAGCCCCGGGCCCGACGCCAGCCCGACGGCGGCGCAGCTGCCCCAGGTGCAGAGCGTCGCCAGCGCCGTGTGCAGGGTCGGCCCGCCGACGTTGTCGATAATCCCGGCCCAGCGTTCGCTCCCCAGCGGTCCCTTCGGCGGTTCCGTCAACTCCTCGCGGCCGACGATGACGGCGGCGCCGAGGTCTTTCAGGTAATCGTGGGATTCTTCCCGCCCGGTCGCCGCGGCGGCCCGGTAGCCCAGGTTGGCCAGCAGCGCCACGGCGATGCTCCCGACCCCGCCCGATGCGCCGGTGACCAGCACCTCGCCTTCGGATTGGGGGGTCAGTCCGTGTTCCTCCAGGGCCATGATCGCCAGCATCGCCGTGAAGCCGGCGGTGCCGATGGCCATCGACTGTTCGGTGCTCAAACCATCGGCCAGCGGCACCAGCCAGTCGGCCTTGACCCGGGCCCGGGTCGCATAACCGCCCCAGTGAACCTCGCCGACCCGCCAGCCGGTCAGCACGACCTTATCGCCGGGCTTGTAATCGGGGGAATCCGAGGCCTCGACGGTGCCGGCGAAGTCGATGCCGGGCACGTGGGGGTATTCGCGGACCAGGCGCCCGATCCCTTGGATGATCATGGCGTCCTTGTAATTAAGCGTCGAATATTCGACCGCCACGGTGACGTCGCCTGGCGGCAAATGGTCGTTATCAAGGGTTTCGACACCGGCGGTGACTTTGTGGTCGTCGTCCTCCTCGAGCACGAGGGCGGAAAATTGATTTTCGTCGGTCATGGTTTTTCCTATCAATCAACAAGGGTCCAGGCAAGCGTCCGGCCGGCATGGAACGGTTTGACCGCCTCGCCTCCTTCAACCGGGACGTCGCCTGGTACTCGCCCTTCCTGCTTTTTCAGGGTCAACGTCCCTTCGTTGACGCCAAGCCCGTAAAAGGCGGGCCCGTTGAGGGACGCGAAGGCTTCGAATTTATCGAGCGCGTCTTCGTCGTCGAACACCTGGGCGTAGAGTTCCAGCGCCGAGGGCGCGGAAAAGATACCGGCGCAGCCGCAGGCCGCTTCCTTAGCGCTGACCGTGTGCGGTGCAGAATCGGTACCGAGGAAGAACTTCGCCTCGCCCGAGGTCGCCGCTTTCCTGAGCGCCAAGCGGTGGCGTTCGCGCTTGGCCACCGGCAGGCAGTACATGTGCGGCCGGATGCCGCCCTCGAACATGGCGCCCCGGTTGATCATTAGGTGATGGGCGGTGATGGTGGCGGCGAGGTTTTCTCCCCCGAACCTGACGAAATCGACGGCTTCGATGGTTGTCACATGCTCGAACACCACCTTCAGGCCGGGAAAGCGCTCGATCATCGGCCTCAGGGTCTTGACGATGAACACCGCCTCGCGATCGAAGACGTCGACGTCTGGGTCCGTGGCTTCGCCGTGGACCAGCAGCGCCATGCCGGCTTCTTCCATCCGGCCCAGCACCCCGTCGATACGGGTGATGTCGGTGACGCCGTCGGCGGAATGGGTGGTCGCATTCGCCGGATAGAGCTTGGCCGCCGTGAACGCGCCCGATTGGTGGCCACGGATGAGGTCTTCTGAGTCGGTGTCGTCGGCCAAATAACACGTCATCAGAGGCGTGAAGTCCGCCCCTTCCGGCAGCGCCGCCCCGATGCGCCCGCGGTAGGCCTCGGCCTCGGCGGCCGTCTTCACCGGCGGCGCCAGGTTGGGCATGACGATGGCCCGGGCGAATTGGCGGACGGTGAACGGCAGTACGGCTTTCAGCATATCGCCGTCGCGCAGGTGCAGGTGCCAATCGTCGGGCCGCCGGAGGGTGATTTCGGTCATTTCGTTCCTATGGATTTCATCGCCCCAAGAACGCCCCGAAAACGCCCCGCCAAAGGGGAAATGTCAACGTTTTTCCTGGAAACCCGAAGTTTCTCCTGCATCAATGCCATAAAAGACGAGTCGACAAAGTTAACAAAGGCGAAACATGCTGCAATACAATGAAACCCAACGGTGATACCCCCGACACACCGTCCCGATAAGGTAACAATTTCCGGAGACTGGAAAAATCGGTTTCCGGAATGAAGCGGAGTACGGGGGTTGTCCTTTTGCCAAGGACAGAAGTTTGAAAGTGAAAGGAATTAAGGCATGCGCCCGTTTAACAAAATCGCCGTCAGTTGCGGGGTCCTGTTTAGCCTTTTCCAGGCCGCCCTGACCGCGCCCGCCGCCCACGCGCAGGCAACACCGCAACTGTGCGACAACCGTAGGGATGTGTTGTCGGCCCTGGATGGAAATTCCTCGGAAAGCCCGTTTCCCTCGGTCTTTCACTCGATGGCCGCGTCGTCGAGGTGTTGAAGTCTCCCGGCGGTACCTGAACCATCATCATGACCTCGCCCAACGGCGTCTCGTGCCTGCTTATTGCCGGCAAGTACTGGCAGAACGTGGTCATCACGGCCAAGGATCTGAAACTGTAATCCCGGTTGCGGATCGGAAACGACGGGGAAGAGAAAAGTTCTCTCTCCTTTCACTTATCGTTAATCCAATTAAACTATGATTCCGTAACGCCAGAATGGCATTAATGCTTTGATTTCAAACAAAAAGTGAGATTTTAGCGACGGTCCAATACGGAGCCAATAACCGTAGCAAAATTTGAAAGTGTCCCATTGAAGGCTGTTTTTAACAGTGAGAGGGCCACGTCCTGAGACGCTATAAGACGGCCATATTGAGCGCTCTGGTTCTGATTATCGGTTCAAGCCTGTTTGCTCCGGCGGCATCCGCGCAGCCGGTTTGCGGCACCCACAGCGCGGTTTCCGACAACCTGAAGAAATCCTACGCCGAGGTCCCCGTTTCCATGGGCGTTACCATAGGCGGCGGGGTCATCGAGGTCTATGCCTCGCCGAAAGTAACCTGGACCCTGGTCATCAGCCAGCCGAACGGCGTGAGCTGCCTGATCGCCGCCGGCCAGGACTGGGAAGAGTTGCCGAAACCGGAGATGATTTCCGGTGCCCAGACCTGAGCGGCCAATTTTAGGATTGGTTTTATCGGCTCCGATTTAGGAGCAGGGGCGGAACGCCGTCGGCAACACCGCAATCGCCTATCTCTTTTCTCCCAGCACATCGAAGACGCCGCCGTGCGCCTCCATGCCTTCGATGTGGCGGCGATGCCAAAGGGCGTAGAACAACAACCCCCAAGCCGCCTGCCCGGCCCGCTGACCCGACCCTGAACCGGCGGCGGCGAACAGGTCCTCGACGGCATTGGGGAAGCAGATTTCCTCGACGCCGGGCTGCTTGGCCACCAGGGGCCCCAGTTCCCGGCCCCGGCCGCCGATCCATTCACCCACCGGCACCGTGAAGCCGCGTTTCCGTGCAAAGGGCCGGGCGGACGGCAGGGCCGTTTGCAACCACTTGCGAAGAATCCATTTGCCCTGGCCCCGGCGTACTTTCAACCGGTCCGGCAGGCGAAGGGCGAAGTCGGCGACTTTGAGGTCCAGGAACGGCACCCGGCCCTCGACCCCATGGGCCATCAAACAACGGTCGAGCTTTGCCAACAGGTCATGGGGCAGCCAGGCGGCGCAATCGGCGGCCTGCGCCGCCTGCAGCTTCGTCCGGCCGCCCCGGGCCGCGTCTTCTTCCGATTGAGCAAATCCGTCGCGCCAACCGGCGGGCTGGTCGCGAAGGACGCCGAGGCCGTCAAAAACGCCCCTTTCGCGCATCGGACGCCCGCCAAGCAGCCGGGAACGGCGCACGCGGCGGTAACGTCCATAGCCGCCGAACATCTCGTCGCCGCCCTCGCCGGTCAAAACCACCTTGAGTCCGGCCTCCTTGGCTGCGGCCGCCAGCTTGTATGTTGGTAGCGCCGCGTAGTCGGCGGCGGGGTCGTCCATGACGGCGGCGATTTGGGGCAACAGCGCCCAGAAGTCGGCTTCGGAAAATTCCACTTCCGTATGCTCGGCGCCGGCGGCCTCGGCGACGGCGCGGGCTTGGCCGCGTTCATCGGCAACGTGCGCGCCTGAAAAACCGGCGGTGAAAGCCCGCACCGGGTGTTCGTTCAGGCGCGACATCATTGCCAATAGGGCCGAAGAATCGATGCCGCCCGAAAGAAACATGCCGTAAGGAACGTCCGAACGTTGGTGGATGTTGACGCTGTCCGACAGCACCTCGTCAAGCCGCTGCAATGCCGCCGATGGGGAAACCTCGATGGGGCCGCCTTGGGGCAGGGCTTTGCGGCTGAGACGGTCGGTAATGCGGCCGCCTCGGACTTGCACGGTCTCGCCCGGCAAAAGCCTGTGCACGCCTTCGAAAACCGTTCCGGCGCCGGTGGTGAACTGAAGCTGCAAAAGCTCGTCCCGGGCCTCGGGCCTGAGGACCGGTTTTACAAGCCCGGCCCGGAAAAGAGCCTGGGGTTCCGAAGCGAAAGCCAGCCCTTCGGCCGTTTCGGCGTAATAAAGCGGTTTGATGCCGAACGGATCGCGGGCCAATACCAATGAATCCTCGGCCGGGTCGCAAATGGTGATGGCGTACATGCCGCGCAAATGGCGGGTGAAATCGAGTCCGTGGCGAAGGTAAAGATGCAACGGCGGTTCGCAATCGGACCCCGTCCGGAATTCGACCCGGCCCATGTCGAGTTTCAATTCGACGTAGTTATAGATTTCACCGTTGGCGATCAGGGCCGCTTTTCCAGTCCCTGTCCGGGGCCTGGGGGTCCCGGGGGACACTCCCGCTCCCCCGAAGCCAGTCCCCACCTCTTCTTTTCCAGTATTTTGGGAGGCAAAAAGGGGCTGGTCGCCAGTTTCCAGGTCGATGATGGCAAGGCGGGTCTGTGCCAAGCCGGTACCCCCGGAAATCACTCGGCCCTGCCCGTCCGGACCCCTGTGGGCCAGGGCGGCGGAAAGCGCCTGTAATATCGCGTCATCGGGGGGAGCGCCCGAGCGGGTCATGATGCCGGCGATGCCGCACATTTAGGCTGTCTCCTGGATGCTTTGCAGGAAATCCATGTACTGCTTGATGACGATCTTTTCCGTGAACGCCTCCTGGTAGGCCTGATGGCCATTTTTGGCGATGTGTTTGCGCAGGGTGTCGTCCTCAAGCAGATTGCGGATGGCGCGGCCCATGGTGGCCGAGTCGTCGACGGGAACCAGGATGCCAGTTTCGCGGTGCTCAATCAGGGTGCCGGGGCCGTAGCTGTCGGCGGCGATGACCGGTACGCCTTGGGCCCAGGCCTCGATGACCACGTTTCCCAGAGGTTCGTGCCGCGACGGACAGACAAAAATATCGGCGGCAGCCAATAACGCCGCCGTATCTTCCCGCCAGCCCAGGAAACGTGTCCGGGGTTTTACGGCCAGGTTTTCAGCCTGTTTTTCGAGCTCTTCTTTCAGCGGCCCATCGCCGGCGATCCACAAATAAACGCTGGGCAACCGGGATGCCGCATCGAGAAGCACATCGAAGGCCTTGTTTTGATGCAGCCTTCCTAGTCCCAGAACCAACGAGGCGCCATCCGGCGTAAAGAACTGGCGGCGCGGCACCGGGTCGGCCTTTTCCTCGGACACGAAATTGGGAAGATAATGGGCCTTTTCCGCCTCCCACCCCTGTCCCACCAGATAATCTCGAATGTCCTTGGTGTTGCCGATCAAGTGGTCGCAATTCTGGTAATACTTGAGGTCGTAATACCCACCCAGCCTGCCGACGTGGACAAAATCCCCCTTCGGGCACATTCGGGTGGCCCGGTTCATCCAGGTCAGCACCACATCAGGCCGATAGACCTTGATCTGGCGTTTCAGGACCCGGGGGGTGCGCCAGTCCAAAAGACCGCCGAAGGGCAATTCCACCGGCTCGATGCCGCCGTCCCTAAGGACTTGGGCCCGGGCCCAATTGCCGCGGATGACAACGCGTTGATCCAACCCGGCGTGGTCGAGGGCCAATATCAAACGGGTGAAAAACGCCTCGGCGCCGCCGAATTCCGCTCCCGCCATCACTTGAAGAACACGCATGGTCAGGGTATCAGCTTCTCGAACGCCGCCGCCGCGTCGGCCCAGCGCCATTGGCGTTGCTTTTCGATCGCCGCCAAATGCTGCGCCCGCCACAGGTCGTCATCGGTCAGAAGCCGCTTCGCGGCTTCGGCAAAGGCGGCGGCGCCGGCGGCAACGAAGCCTGTTTCACCATCAATCACGCGCTCGCTGACGGAACCAAGTTTCTCTACCACGGCCGGGACTCCCATCGCCTGGGCCTCGCCGACGGCCAGGCAAAAGGTTTCATTGAGGTCGCCACGGTAAAGCATGGCCCGGGATTGGCGCAATTCCTGTATCAACCGTGCCTTGGGAACCGGGCCGCGAAGTTTTACCCCCTGGCCTTGCAGCGCCCGGGCCCGGTCCAATACCTTCTCCATGGCCGCCTCCTTGTCCGCCCCGACGCTGCCGTAGGTGGCGGCGCCAGCGAACACGTGCAATTCGGCGCCGGCAACCCGGGGCTGGATGCTTTCGGCCCATAGTTCCAGCAGCCAGTCCAGGGATCGCAGCGGATTGGAGGTGAAAACGGCCCGCGGCGGCGGTGGTTCGGATAGCGGGTCGGCTTGGCAGAAATCCTCCGGCAGTCCATAGGGGATGACCACCCGGCCGCCGTCGGGCGCCCACTTCGGGTACGTGGTGGCATGATAATCGCCGATGAAGACGATGGCCGGGCGAAGCCGCCAGAGCTTCGAAAGATAGCGCCATTTGAGCAGGTATCGGGCTGGATTGTGAATCCAGAACACCGTCCGCCGGGCCCGAGGCATTCTGCTCAACAGCTTGTCGCCCCGGTTGGCGATGTAGAGATCGGCGCTTTCAGGCCAGTCGCCGCCGTCGATGGGCCTCCAGGCGACGCCCCGATGGTCCAGGGGCGCTTGGCATTTATTCATCACCTGGACGTCATGGCCGCGGGCCGCCAGTTCCCCCGCCAGCGCCGCCACCGAGGACTCGGCGCCGCCCAGCGGGCGTTCCTCGGGGGTGCGGCCGTCGAATTCGATGCCGTCGTCGGCAAGGACGATGCGGGCCATTCTTTATTCTTCCTCCAGCTTCGCCTTCAGGTATGACAACACCGGATAAAGCCCGGCGAACAGCGCGGTCAGAAAGCCGTAGCCGCCTTCGCGGTAGCCCTTTCTGAGGACATAGCATTTGAAGAAACGCGAAAAAAAGCGCCGCACGTTCGAGGCCATGGAGCCGATATTCCCGGATTCCCGCAAATCCTTGGCCCGGGCCGTCGAATAGCTGTCGAGCCGGCGGATCATGTCGGAAATGTTGCGATCCACCAGATGACGGATTGGGTTCTTTAACCGCGGCCCCTTGCCGGCGCCTTGGGCCCACGTCAATGGCGGGTGGACGCGGGCATTCCCCCACGTCTTAACGCCCTTTTTGAACAAACCCGGATAGGCGGCCTTTCCATAGGACGCGCCCCAGCCCCAACGCACCAATTTGCCGCCGATATAGTTGTCGACCAGGATTTCATGCCAGTCGCAGGCCGTCGATTGGACGGTTTCCCTGATTTCCCGGCCCAGGTCTTCGGACACCCTTTCGTCGGCGTCGATTTCGAAAATCCATTGCCCCCGGCAGGCCTCGATGCCGGCGTTGCGGCGTTCGCCTTCGACGGTCCAGGCGCCTTCGATGACGCGGTCGGTGAAGGT
>PTLK01000067.1 GCA_002938075.1 Alphaproteobacteria bacterium MarineAlpha3_Bin3 | reverse complement strand
TTGGGCTCCTCGGCTTCAAGGCGCAACGGCAAATTAGGCGCGTAATGGCGTTCCTGCATGCCAGGCGACTTCTGCGCACCGCCTTGGGTGGCCACGTTCTTTCCTGGGGAGGCGAGGGGGCCGACGACGGCCTCGATGTCTTCCGCCGCCACGCCGCCGGGCCGCAGCAGCACCGGGGAGGAGCCGGACAGGTCGATGACCGTCGATTCGACGCCGACATGGCACGGACCGCCGTCGAGGATCATGTCCGGGCCGCCCTTGCCGGGCCCGGGCAGGGAAAACACCACGTGGCCGGCCGCCGTCGGGCTGATGCATCCGGCCTTGTTGGCGCTCGGCGCTGCCACCGGCACGCCGGCTTCGGCCAACAGCGCCTGGGCGACCGGGTGATTGGGAACGCGGACAGCGACCGTATCCAGCCCGGCACTGACCAGCAGGGCGATGCGGTCGTCCAGACGCGGCAGCACCATGGTCAAGGCCCCCGGCCAGAAGGCTTCGGCCAGGGTTTCGGCCGCCGGGTTGAAGCCGACGGCGGCGCGCGCCTCTCCCAAGTCCCCGACGTGGACGATCAGCGGGTTGAACCGGGGCCGGTCCTTGGCCTGGAACACAGCTGCGACGGCTTCGTCGTTGGTGGCGTCGGCACCGAGGCCATAGACGGTTTCGGTGGGAAAGGCGACAAGCCCGCCTTCGCGGAGGCGCCGGGCGGCGGCAGAAATGTTGTCGGCGTCGGGGGCAACGATGGGGGTTCGGTCGTCGGCCACGGTCAGCCGGAGTTCCCGGCCCCCAAGACCCCGGGCCCCTTGGCGACGAAGTGGGAGTTTTCGAACCCGGGCTTGCCGTAATGCAAATCGTTGCCGTCCAGGTCCTGAACGGTGCCGCCGGCGAATTGGAGGATGGCGTGGCCGGCGGCGGTATCCCATTCCATGGTCCGCCCGAGCCGGGGGTAGATATCGGCCGAGCCCTCGGCGATGAGACAGAACTTCAACGAGCTGCCGGCGCTGGTTTCCGAGGCGATGGTGTAATCGGCCAAAAAGATATCGACCTCGGTCGTCCGGTGCGAGCGGCTGACCATGGCCACCAGCCCATCGACCGGCGCCTCGCGGCATTGGATGAGCCGTTCTTCCTCGTCGCCGACCTGCGCGAAGACGCCTATTTTGGCCCCCCAATAGGTGCGCTTCGTCACCGGCACGTGGATGACGCCGAGCGCCGGCCGGCCGCCGTCGATCATCGCGATGTTGACGGTGAATTCGCCGTTGCGGTTAACGAATTCCTTGGTTCCGTCGAGGGGATCGACAAGCCAGAAGGGCGCGTCACCGACCACCGGCGCGTTGCCGGCGGCGAAGGATTCTTCGCCGACGATTGGGAACTTGTCGGTGATGCCCTCGCGGATGGAGCGAATAATCAACGCCTCCGCCGCCTTGTCGGCTTCGGTGACCGGCGACGAATCCGCCTTGGCCTCGACGGCGAAGTCGGTCTCGTAGATGTTCATGATCTCCTGGCCGGCCCGTTTGGCGACGTCGCCGATCTGTTCCAGAAGGTCCAACGTTATGTTCAGCACCCGTTTTCTCCTTATCCCTTAAAGGCATGATCCCGGGGCCGGGGCCGGATGTCAATTGCCGTCAGGAGTAAGGAATCAGCCGACGGTTCCCCAGATCGACGCCGGGTCGTCCAGGTCGGTGGTGGAAATTTCCAGGGCCGTGAACCGCCAGGCCTTGAAGGTGTCGGACCAGTGGTCCTTGGACAGCCCGGCCTTGGCCTTCAGGTGTTCGACGAAAACCCGGGGCTCGCTTAGCTGCGACCAGACCGAGGGCAGGAACAGGGCCCGTTTCTTACCCTCCTCGATGATCAGGCCGTCGGCGCCGGGGCGAAGCAGGCCAAGGAATTCCTCTTGGCTGGAAAACGCCATCGGCGTTTGCCGACTGAGCACCGAAACCGAAACCTCGAGGCCTAAGACCTCATCAGGCTTCAGGGCCGGGAAGCGGGGGTCTTTGAAGGCGGCGCGGAAGCCGTTTTCGGAGACATCGACGAACAGCGGCCGGTGCACCTCCGAGGTGCCGATGCAGCCCCGAAGTTTACCGTCGCGCCGCAAGGTGACGAAGCACGCGCCGTGCTTGGCCAGCTCGGCGGCGCAATCAGCGGGCCCAGCGGGCAGGGCCTTGGCGTGCTCGAGGCCATATTGGATCGAGCCCGCCGCCAGCGCCAACAGGGCTTCCCCGTGCCGGTCCAAGAGCGCCCGGGTGGTGGCGGCGAAGGCGACTTCGTTCCCGTCGTCCGTCTCGTCCCTTTCGTCCCCCTCGTTCGGGGCTTTGGTTTTCTGTTCGGGCTTGTTCCAGGTGACGGTGACGGTACGTTTAGTTGGTGCTTTT
Organism: Alphaproteobacteria bacterium MarineAlpha3_Bin3; assembly: GCA_002938075.1. Lineage (GTDB taxonomy): Bacteria > Pseudomonadota > Alphaproteobacteria > Rhodospirillales > Casp-alpha2 > Casp-alpha2. Next base: position 6,708 of record PTLK01000067.1, on the reverse strand, counting down.
TTGCCCTTTGGGGATTCTTTTTCATTTCTCCCTGTCAGGGCTTCGCCCTTTCCCGCCTCTTGAAACATCCACGAGCCGTAGCCGACGACCCGGTCCTTAGGACCGGCGGTGTCGCCGGAATTGCGCATATCCAGGGTCGTCACCGTCAGGCCCCGGCGCTTGGCGATTTCCAGAAGCCCGCCGACCGGGAACCGGCCGCAGGCGCCGTCGCGGGAAATCGCTTCCGGGTCGAGGGTCTCGATGGCCCGGCAGGTCTCGGAATCGATCTTTCGGGCGCTGTCGTAATCGAGGTAGTGGCTGAGGTCTGAACTGACGACGATCAGGGTCTCCGGCCCGCCCCAAAGCGCGTCAAGCACCTCGGCAACCTGCTCCGGGGGGGCCTCGCCGACGACCAGGGGGACGACGGCGAAATCGTCGAGGACAATTTGCAGGAACGGCAGGTGGACTTCGAGGCTGTGCTCTTGGGTGTGGGCGGCGTCGAAGACCTCGACCTGGAGCAGTTCCAGGACCCTCGCCGCCGCCTCCTTGTCGACCGGCACATCGCCCAAGGGCGTGGCGAAGGCGTCGGCGCCCGAAAGCGCCAATCCCTTAACGGCGACGCGGTGGCACGGGCCCAGCAGCACCACCCGCTTGATGACCGACGCGGCGGGTCGGAGCAGGGCATAGGCCGAGGCGGCGACGGCGCCGGAATAGACATATCCGGCGTGCGGCGCGATTAAAGCCTTGGGGACGGGTGCGCCGGCGGTTTTTTCCACGTCGGGCGGGCCGGCGCCGTCAAGAAATTGGCGGACCGTGGCTTCCAGTTCGGCGGTCGAGCCGGGATAGAACTGGCCGGCGACGGCGGCTTCTCTGAGCGAAGGCATGGCAAACGCGCTCCTGGTGTTGATTGTTTAAGTAATGCGGCTTGGCCGCCCTGTAAAGGGATCAGGAGGCCGGATAGCCTTATTATCCGCCGTTGTTGCGCCTGATTTTTCGGTTGGTCCACTTCTTTTCGGCGACGAAGACGGCAACGAGCAGGATGGCCACGCCCAGGAGAATCAGCGGCCCGTAGCTTCCCCCGGGGATGTCGTCCGTGGTACTGCCATGCGCCAAAACCGGCGGAATCAGGGTAAGATATTCCATGATGCGGGATCCTTCGAGGATAACATACCTGTTCGAGTCTAAAACAGTGAGTGAAATGTATTTGTACGCCCTATATTACAAGAAGGAAGACGGCACCTTTGAAGGGCCGGCTGTCGGCCTGTTCGAGAGCGAATTCGAGGCCAGGAACTTCGTCTACCGGGACGCCAGTTGTCCGCGAACGGAATTTGAAATCGTCAAACACGAAGTTCACCGGGACAAGGGTGATGAATCAAATAAACCAAAAAAACGATGACCTCACCGGCGCCTTTCCGGGCCGTTACTGGCACGCCCTCGAAGACGGCCGGGTGCAGTGCGACATCTGCCCGCGGTTCTGCAAACTCCGCGACGGGCAACGGGGGCTTTGCTTCGTCCGCGCGTGTCATGACGGCGAAATCGTCCTCACCACATACGGCCGCTCGTCGGGCTTTTGTGTCGATCCGATCGAAAAGAAGCCCTTGAACCACTTCCTGCCCGGCACGCCGGTGATGTCTTTCGGGACCGCTGGGTGCAACCTGACGTGCAAGTTCTGCCAGAACTGGGACATTTCCAAATCCCGCGAACTTGACCGCCTGCAGGAAAAGGCGTCGCCTGAGATGATCGCCGAGGCGGCGGTAAAGACCGGCTGCAAATCCGTCGCCGTCACCTACAACGACCCGGTGATCTTTCTCGAATACGCCGTCGACGTCGCCCAGGCCTGCCACGAGCGCGGCATCAAGATGGTCGCCGTGACCGCCGGCTACATCTGCGAGGAACCCAGGGCCGAATTCTACCGCTACATGGACGCCGCCAACGTCGATCTCAAGGCGTTCACGGAAAGGTTCTACAAGGAGCTTTGCTCGAGCTCGCTGGCACCGGTGCTGGAGACGCTGAAATACCTCAAGCACGAAACCGATGTCTGGTTCGAGATCACCGACCTGCTGATCCCGGGCGAGAACGATTCCGAGGCCGAGATCGAGGAAATGACCCAATGGATCATGGAAAACCTCGGCCCCGACGTGCCGTTGCATTTCTCCGCCTTCCATCCCGACTGGAAGATGATGGACAAGGAAAACACGCCGAAGGAAACCCTGTCGCGGGCCCGCCGGATCGCCCTCAAGAACGGCATCCGCTACGCCTATACGGGCAACGTCCACGACCCCGAGGGCGACACCACCCTTTGCCACCAGTGCGGCGAGGCGTTGATTGCACGCGACTGGTACGAGATGTCGGCCTGGAACCTAGACGTCGGCGGCAATTATTCCGGCAACTGCCCCAATTGCGGCACCGTCCTGCCCGGCGTCTTCGACGGCCCGCCCGGCGATTGGGGCCGTAAGCGCATGCCGGTCCGTATCGGCGCCGCCTGACGGCAATTCCCAATATCTCCTGCTAACTCCCCCGATAACTCCCAGGGGGGGCGACAGGCCCCGTGACAGGTGGGGGGCGAACTGTTAAAAAATCCCGGCTGATTTTTTCCCCCGGCCATCGGAAGCGCGATGTCGAAAAAATGGTTGGCCCTGGCGCTGAAGTTCCTGGTGTCGGGTTTCTTGATCTGGTTTTTGCTGTCCAACATCGACCTTGGCCAAGCCATGGCGCGGGCGGCCGAGGCCGATCCCAAAATGCTTCTCGCCGCGGTGCTTGTCATTTTGGTGCAGGTCGGCGTCGGCGGCGCCCGCTGGGGCGTGGTGATGAACGCCATCGGGGCGCCGTTGGGTTTTATCCGCTCGGCGCAGCTTTTTTACATCGGCGCGTTTTTCAGCCAAACCCTGCCATCGTCCGTGGGCGGCGACGGGGTGCGCATCTACAAGGTCTATCGCCAGGGGCTGGGGCTGCGAAGCGCTTTCAATGGGGTGATCCTGGAACGCGTGGTGACCGTGGTGGCGTTGGTGATATTGGTCGGCGTCACCCTGCCGTGGTTTTTGCCCAGGCTGGACGAAACGGCGAGGGCGATGGCCGGGCCGGGACTGGGCATCGTCGCCTTGGGCGCGGCGGCGGGCTTGTGGTTGCTGATGATGCTGGACCGGCTGCCGGAAACGCTCCGCCGCTGGTGGCTGGTGCGCGGCCTCGGCAATCTGGGCGTCGACGCACGCCGGGTTTTCCTTCATCTCGATCATTTGGCCCCGGCCTTGGCTTTGGGTCTGGTGACCCACGTCAACATCTCATTCTGCGTCTTTCTTCTGGGACTGGGACTGGGGCTGGAGATCACCCTGATCGACTGTCTGGTGCTGGTTCCGACCGTGCTTTTGATCATGACCCTGCCCATTTCCATCGCCGGCTGGGGTGTGCGCGAAACCGCCATGGTGGGGCTTTTCGGCCTCATTGGCGTTCCCGGCGAAGGGGCGCTGGTGCTGTCGGTGCTGTTCGGCCTCGTCGGCATCGCGGCGGCGCTTCCCGGTGGCGCCGTGTGGCTGGCCAGCCGCGACCGTGGGGAGACCATGAACTACCGAACCCCTGATATTGAAAACGGTAACGGGGCACCAGCCCGTTCCGGCGCCGGGGAACAGGACCAAACCCAGCAATAACCCTGCCGGTCAAATGGTTCCAACTTACCAGATAGTGCTCTAAAGTCTGGGCTCCATCGTTCAAACAGAGAGGTCGTTTATGAAAATCGTCTTTTCCGGGCCGGGACTGGCCGCCACCGGGGCCCTGGCGGTCGGTGTCCTCGAGGGCGGAAAGCTGACCCCGTCGGCCGTGGCGCTAGACAAGAAAATCAACGGCGGCCTCCGGCGCGCCATCAAGGCCGGTGACTTTACCGGCAAGGCCAACCAAGGTCTGACCCTGATGGCGCCCTCCGGCACCCGGCTCGACCGGGTCGTCGCCTTCGGCCTCGGCAAGCCCGGCCACCTGGACGAGGGGGCCCTGCACAAGATCGGCGGCGGCATCTATGCCCTGTTGGGCCGATCGGGGTCGAAAACCGCAAGCGTTGCCCTCGACTCCCTGGACAGGGCCAAGATGACGGCCGCTGAGATGGCGGTCTGCATCGCCGAAGGGGCGAAACTCCGGTCCTACCGGTTCGACCGCTACCGGACGAAAAAGAACAACAACAATAATAATAACAGCCGCCCACCGACCCTCGGCGCCCTGACCATCCGCTGCCGGGGCAGCCAGAAGGCAAAAGCCGCCTTCCGGGCCCGGGACAAGGTGATCCAGGGCGTGTTCTTGACCCGCGATCTGGTCACCGAACCGCCGAACGTGATTTATCCCGAAACCCTGGCCAAGCGGTGCAAGGAACTGACCAAGCTCGGCCTCAAGGTCGAGGTCCTGGGCGAGGCGCAAATGCGGCGCCTCGGCATGGGGGCTCTTCTCGGCGTCGGCCAGGGGTCGGCCAGGGAAAGCAAGCTGGTGGTCATGCAGTGGCTGGGCCTGCCCAGGGGCAAGGCGCCCCGGAAAGGACCGCAAGCCCGGGCCACGATGCCGATCTGTTTCATCGGCAAGGGCGTCACCTTCGATACCGGCGGCATTTCGCTGAAACCGTCGAGCGGCATGGAGGAAATGAAATACGACATGGGCGGCTCGGGCGTCGTCATCGGTCTGATGAAGGCGCTGGCCGGGCGCAAGGCGCGGGTCAATGCCGTCGGCGTCGTCGGCCTGGCCGAGAACATGCCCGGCGCCAATGCCCAGCGGCCCAGCGACGTCGTCACCTCGATGTCGGGCCAGACCATCGAGGTCCTCAACACCGACGCCGAGGGGCGCCTGGTGCTGGCCGATGCGCTGCATTACACCGACACCCGCTTCAAGCCCCGGTTCATGATCGACCTGGCGACCCTGACCGGCGCCATCATCGTATCCCTGGGCAGCGAATACGCGGGATTGTTCGCCGACAACGATAAGCTTGCCGAACAGCTCACCGAAGCCGGCAAGAAGGTCGGCGAGGAGTTGTGGCGGATGCCCTTGGGCGAGGCCTATGACAAGTTGCTGAAGTCCGATATCGCCGACATGAAGAACATTTCCGGCGGCCGCGGCGCCGGGTCCATCACCGCGGCCCAGTTCCTGCAACGCTTCGTCGGCCGCACCCCGTGGGCGCACCTGGACATCGCCGGCGTCACCTGGGCCAAGAAGGACCTGTCCACCGCGCCCAAAGGGGCGACGGCGTTCGGCGTCAGGCTACTGGACCGGCTGGTCGCCGACCATTACGAGACGAAGTAGGGGAGTGGTTCGGCCCGCGACAGGGCGGGACCGACAATCGTGACCGAAATCGCCTTTTATCACCTGGAAAAATCGCCGCTGGACCAGGTGTTGCCGAAGCTCCTGGAAAAGACCCTCGGGGCCGGCAAGCGGGCCCTGGTTTTGGCCGGCTCGGAGCAGTGCGTCGAGGCGCTGGCGGGGCTTCTGTGGACCTATGAACAGGGCTCGTGGCTGCCCCACGGCACCGAACAGGACGGCTCGCCCGAGGACCAGCCGGTATGGCTGACGGCCGCGGACGATAACGCCAACGGGGCCGAGTTCCTGTTCCTCACCGACGGCGCGACTTCCGCGCATATCGGCGACTATGAGCGCTGCTTCGAACTGTTCGACGGCCGCGACGCGGCCGCCGTCGACGCCGCCCGGGGGCGGTGGAAATCCTACGGCGAGGACGGCCATGACCTGACCTATTGGCGCCAGACCGGGGCCGGCGGCTGGGAGAAGAAAGAGGACTGAGAAGGGGTTAGGTAAGAATGAACTTCAACCCCGCGACCACGAGCGCCAGGGCCAACAGCCGGAGGAGTATCTTCGGGGCAAGCAGTTGAGAGCCCATCTTGGAGCCGATGTATCCGCCGATCAGCGCAGCCGCCGCCCAAACCGGTATGACGATGGGCAAATGCTGCAAACTGACCGCGTTCCCAGCAAGACCGGCGGTCGAGTTGACGAGAATGAAGGACGCCACAATGGCCGAGGTGCGGCGGATATTGGTCCAGCGGGGAATAAGCAACGTCGGGCTCAGAATCACGCCGCCGCCGATTCCGGTCAATCCGGACAACATGCCGATGGTTCCGCCCACACCGAGCGTCGAAAAACGTGGGACCTCGGGTTTGTCATTGGAGAACCGTTCGGCATCGACGATGCTGTCCCAAAAGAGATAGACAGCCGATGCCAGCAGGAGGGCGCCCAGGATGGGCCGGTAGATGTCCGTCGGCAGCGTTATCGAGCCGCTGACGAAGGCGCACGGGATGGACAGCAGGACAAGGGGCCAAATATCCGACCACGATAAATACCCGCTTTTGTAGAACCGGCACATCGTCAGGCTGGCGACGAGGATGTTCAGGGTCAGGGCGACTGGCCGCATCAGTTCCATGGGCACCTCGAACAGCGCCATGACGGCCAGATACCCCGATGCACCCCCGTGGCCCACGGACGAGTAAAGCGCGGCCAGGGCGAAGAAAAAGACCGTGACCAGCAAAACTAGCCTCACACCCAGAAATATTTCCCCGATCGGCATCATCGGCCTCACCTGATCTTCCGGCGGCGCTTCGACGAATCTCTGCCGTAGTAAGTGGTCAGGTAATCGAGAATCAGCTTCCGATCCTCCGGGTCCAGGGGTTCCATCTCCCGTTCCTCGACCATCTGCACCAGGGACTCGTCCCAAGAGTCCCGATCCAGGCCCTGCTGCTTGACGATGGCCAGCGAATGGCA
>PTLK01000066.1 GCA_002938075.1 Alphaproteobacteria bacterium MarineAlpha3_Bin3 | reverse complement strand
ATTGGAGGGCCTGCGGGGACTCGAACCCCGGACCCGCTGATTAAGAGTCAGCTGCTCTACCACCTGAGCTACAGGCCCACAGAAGGCCTGCGATATATCAGACGCCCCGTGCTTTGTCGATAAACCTTTGGCGCCCGCGAGACCGGGGAGCCTGCGTCCGGGCGCCTTCAGCCGTCGGCGGCGCCGTGGCGGCCGATTATCACGTCGCGGTGCACCCACACCCCCATCAGCAGCCCGAACCCGAACAGCAGCGTCAACATCGCTGTGCCGCCGTAGGAAATCAGCGGCAGCGGCACGCCGACTACCGGGATCAGCCCCATCACCATGGCCATGTTGATGAACACATAGAGGAAAAAAGTGCCCGTCACCCCCATCCCCAGCAGGCAGCCGAAGTGTGAGCGCGAGCGGAGCGAAATGCCGATCCCGTAGACCAGCAGCAGGACATAGATCCCGAGCAGCGCCAGCCCGCCGATGAGGCCGAATTCCTCGGCGAACATGGTGAAGATAAAGTCGGTCTGCATCTCGGGCAGGAAATTCAGGTGCCCCTGGGTGCCCTGCAAAAAGCCGCGTCCGGAAAGGCCGCCGGAGCCGAAGGCGATTTTCGATTGGATGATGTGATAGCCGGCGCCGAGCGGGTCGCTTTCAGGATCGAAGAAGGTCATGATCCGCCGGCGCTGGTATTCGTGCAGGAACTGCCAGGCGATGGGCGCCGACACCAATGCCGTGACCGCGACGAGGGCGAACTTCCAGATCCTGACCCCGGCCAGGAAGAAAAGCCCGGCGGCGGTAATCAACAGGATCAGCCCGGTCCCCAAATCCGGCTGCCGGAACACCAAAGCCACCGGCGCGGCGACGACCAGGATCGGCGTGATCAGGGATACGGGCCGGCGGATGTCTTCGAGGGAGCCGCCATGGAAATAACGCGCCAGGGCCAGCACCATGGCGATCTTCATCAGTTCCGACGGCTGCAGGTTGAAGAAACCGGCATGGATCCAGCGCCGCGCCCCCATGCCCGTGGCGCCGCCGATCTCGACCGCCACCAGCAGCAGCAGGACGACGAAATAGATGGTATAGGCATAGCGCAGCCAGAACCGGGTATCGATGACGGCGACAGCAATCATGACCATGATTCCAAGGCCGAAACGAACGACGTGGCGCTTGGCCCAGGGGTCGACACTGCCTTCGCCGGCCGAATACAGCATCGCGAACCCGACCGCCGCCGTGGCGATCAGCATCAGCACGAAAAGCCAGTGGATTTGCCACAGCTTTTGGCGCAGGGTCAGTTGCGGGCCGCCGAGGACGCTTTCGACCATGCTCCCCTACCCTTCGTCCCGGGACCGGGCGCCGGGTTTGTTTCCGGGTTTGTTTCCCCGGGGCCCCATCACCTGTTGGCCGCCGTCCGGCGCCTTGGGGAGAATCCCCGGTCTTGCGGACCGGTGTTGCTGGGCCTTGATCAGGATGTCGCGGGCGATCGGCGCCGCCACCTTCGAACCGCTGCCGCCGTGCTCGACCACCACCGCCACTGCGTATCTGGGCGCATCGATCGGCGCGAAGGCGACAAACATCGCATGATCTCGTTCCTTCCACGGCAAATCCTTGTTTTTCTTGACCCCCTGTTCGCGTTCGGCCTTGGTGATGCGCCTGACCTGGACGGTGCCGGTCTTGCCGCCCATGGCCATGCCGCGCTTGCGGATGCGTGCCCGATAAGCGGTGCCCCGGGGTTTATTGACAACCCCTTCCATTGCCTGGCGGACCAGTTGCAGGTGCTGGGGGACTAGGTTCAGGCTTTCGAATTGGCGGCCGGGATCGGATTTGCCCGTCTTGGCGGCGAAACGGGACCGCGTCAGGCGCGGCGTGACTTTAAGCCCGCCGTTGGCCAATTGCGCCGTCATCACCGCCATTTGCAGCGGCGTCGCCAGAAGGTATCCCTGGCCGATGCCGGTGAGCACGGTTTCGCCCTGGTGCCAGGGGGCGTTCATGGTTTTGCGCTTCCATTCGCGGCTCGGCACCAACCCCGGTTTTTCGCCAGGGAGGTCGACGCCTAAGGTGGACCCGAAGCCGAGACGCCGGGCCATGGAAGCGATACGTTCGATGCCGGTGCGCCGGGCGATCTCGTAGAAATAGACGTCGCAGGACTGCATGACGCCGTTAAAGGCGTCCATCCAACCATGGCCGTCCTTATTCCAACAGTGGAAGGTGGCTTCGCCGAGGTCAAATTCGCCGGTACATAAAAACCTTTTGGCCGGCGTGATGGCGCCCTTTTCCAGTGCCGCCAGCAGCACCACCATCTTGAAGATCGATCCCGGCGAGAATTGTCCGCTGACGGCCTTGTTGATCAGCGGCGCCTTGGAGTTGGTCGTCAACGCCCGCCATTGCTCGGTGCTGAGCCCCTTATTGAAGTCGTTGGGGTCGAAACCGGGCGTCGAGGTCAGCGCCAGGACATCGCCGTTATGGATGTCGATGACCACCACCGCTCCGCCTTCGCCCTTGAACCGCCGGCTGGCGAATTTCTGCAGTTCCAGGTCGATGGTCAACGCCACCTCGGCGCCGGCCTGACCGTCCTGGCGGGTTAGTTCGCGGATGACGTGGCCGAAGGCGTTGACCTCGACCTGCAAGGACCCGCCGGTGCCGCGCAGTTGCAGGTCACGGATCTTTTCGATGCCGGACTTGCCGATGCGGAACCCCGGAAGCTCGAGCAACGGATCGCCGGTGACTTCGCCCGGCGACACGGGGGCGACGTAGCCGAGGACATGCGCCGTGTCGGCGCCGTGGGGATAATAGCGGCTTTGCCCGACGTCGATATTGACCCCCGGAAGGTCCGGGGCGTTGACCTCGATGCGGGCGACCTCTTGCCAGTTCAGGTTCTCGCGCACCGTCGCCGGGACGAAGCGGCGGTTGCGCCTGATCTCGCGCAGGATGCGCCGCTTTTCGCCGGCAGAGATGGGAATGATGGTGCCCAGGACGTCCAGGATGGCTTCGACGTCGCGGGCGTCCTCGGCGTTCAGAAGCACGCGGTAGTTCTGCTGGTTGTCGGCCATGGGGACGCCGAAGCGATCGACGATGCGTCCCCGGGGCGGCGGAAGAAGCCTCAGGTTGATGCGGTTTTCCTCGGCCAGGGTCCTATAGCGGCTGGCTTCGACGACCTGCAGGTAATACATGCGGGCCGCCAGCGCCGACAGCAAAACCGCCATACCGCCGGTGACGATGGCGGCGCGGCGGCTGAAAAGCTTGTGACGTTCGGAATCCCGGTGCATATCAGTCCAGCCTCAGGAACGCCCGCTGCCAGCGCAGGAACAGCCAGGCCACGGCCGGGAAAACCCCCAACGTCAGCAGGTACTGGAAAAACACCGTCCTCGGTTCGACGAGGGTGAGGTGAAAGGCGGACACCAGGACCCAACTGATGACCGAGGCGCCGGCGGCGATCAACGAGAAGCCGAGCCACAAGATGAAAAAGGATTTGCCGATGAAAAACCGTTTCTGCGACAGAACGGCGCCGTAAACGGCCAGGAACACAAAGGCGTTAACCCCGATCGGGGCGCCGGTCAGGATATCCTGAAAAAGGCCGATCAGGAACACCGCGTAGGCCGGCAGCAACCGGGGCCGGAATGCCGCCCAGTGATAGACCGCTATCAACGGCAGCAACGGTGCGACCCTGGAAAAGCCGGGAATATGCAGCGGCACGACGTTGATGATTACCAGCACCAGGGTCAGCATCGATGGCATCAACTGCCGCGCCAACAAATCCATGCGTTGCCAGGGGCCGGGGGTCATGGTTTGCGAGCCCGGGCCCCCTTGTGGTCGCCGGCCTTCGAGTTGCTTTTGGGATCGGCGTCCAGTTTCGGCAACGTCAAAATTCCGGCAAGCCCGAAATCGAGAAGCCGGACGACTTCGAGCCGGTCGCGGCGGACGAAAGGCTGCACGCTGATGCCGCCGTCGTTGACCGACGCCACCAGCCCCGCCGGCAATCCGGGCGGAAAGGCGCCGCCGTGGCCGGAGGTGATGATGCGGTCGCCCGCCGACACCGTTTCCCCCGACGCCAGGTGGATGAGCCGGGGGTGATCGGAATTGTTGCCGGCCAGAATGGCGCGGGTCCGCTCCGACCCGACGAGAACCGGTATCCGCGAGTTGAGGTCAGTAATCAGAAGGATGCGGGCCGACCGGTCGCCGACGCCGGCGACGCGGCCGATCAAACCGTCGCCGGTAATCGCCGCCTGGCCCCTGACGACTCCGTCTCGGGCGCCGGCGTTGAGGATCAGGCCATGGGCGAAGGCGCCGCCCGTATCGGCGATAACCCGCCCGGTGATGAAGCTGGGTTCGGGCCCGGGGACGTAATTCAAAAGGCCCTTGAGGATCCTGTTTTCGGCCTCCAAGTTCCGGGCCACCGCCTGCCATTGCAGCAACCGTGCCTGGTTTTCCCTGAGCCGCTGGTTTTCGTCCCGCAGATCGGCGAGCTCGCGGAGGTGATCGACGGCCTTGGAAACGGAATCGATGGGCCTCGACAGGGCGTCCAGGATGGGGGCGACGGTGTCCGTCACATGGGCGCGGATGCTGTCCATGAGCAGTACGTCGACCTTGCCCAGGGTCATCATCCCGACCGCCGCCATCAACAGCCCCATAAAGGCGAACCGCTGGGCCAGGCTCTTGATCGGCTGCGCAAGGCGGTTAACGAATTTCGTCCCTTGCCGCAATGGACTGCCCTCCGATGGGCCGGTCAGCGGCGCGAAGCGGCGCTAAACGCCCTAAAAAACAAACCTTTTTCCTCGCCGTCCCAATACGCCCGCAGGGTTGACAAGTCCTTAATACATGGTCGACAGCACATCCTTGAGGCGCCTCATCTCCTCGAGCGCCCGGCCGGTCCCCAGCACCACGCAGGTCATCGGGTCGTCGGCCAAAGACACCGGCAGGCCCGTGGCGTGGCGGAGCACGAAATCCATGTTGCCCAAAAGCGCCCCGCCGCCGGTCAGCACGATGCCCTTGTCGACGATGTCGGCGGCCAGCTCCGGCGCCGTATGCTCCAAGGCCACCTTCACCGTCTCAATGATGGCGCCGATCGGCTCGGTCAGGCTTTCCGCGACCTGGCGTTCCGAGATGATCAACTCCTTCGGCACCCCGTTCATCAGGTCGCGGCCCTTGATATCCATGACCCGGCCATCGCCGTTCTCGGGCGGATAGGCGGAACCGATTTCCTCCTTGACCCGCGCCGCGCTCGCTTCGCCGACCAACAGGTTATGGTTGCGGCGGAGGTAGCCGATGATCGCCTCGTCCATCTTGTCGCCGCCAACGCGCACGGAGCGGGAATAGACGATGCCACCCAAGGAAAGGACGGCGACCTCGGTGGTGCCGCCGCCGATGTCGACGACCATGGACCCGGTCGGTTCGGTCACCGGCAGGCCGGCGCCGATGGCCGCCGCCATCGGCTCCTCGATCAGTAACACGCGCCGGGCGCCGGCGCTTTCGGCCGATTCCTGAATGGCGCGGCGCTCGACGGCCGTCGAGCCGGAGGGCACGCAGATGATGACCATCGGAGAAGCGAAACTGCGCCGGTTGTGCACCTTGCGGATGAAGTACTTGATCATTTCCTCGGCGACTTCGAAATCGGCGATGACGCCGTCGCGAAGCGGCCGGATGGCGCGGATGTTGCCCGGCGTGCGGCCGAGCATCAGTTTGGCCTCCTCGCCGACGGCCAGGACCCGCTGCTTTCCCTTGACCTCGGCGATGGCGACCACCGAGGGCTCGTTGAGGACGATGTCCCGGCCCTTGACATAAACCAGCGTGTTGGCGGTGCCGAGGTCGATGGCCATGTCCGCCGAAAGGAAGCCAAACAATCTTGAAAACATTAAGTCCTGAACCTTTTTTGTTTTTGACGTTTTGCCCCGGCCATGGAACTCCGCCGAAACGGACCATGCCGGCGCCGGGGATTGTTCCCCGGCACCGATGCAACCTTTATAAAAAAACGCGCCCCCCCTTGCTAGGCCGAAAGTGCCTCGGGGGCGGTTTTTTGCCTTTTCAACAGCAGCTTGTTCAAGGCGTTCACGTAAGCCTTGACCGAAGCCACCATGGTATCGGTATCGGCACCGGTGCCGATGACGGTACGGCCGTCCTCTTCCAGCCGCACCGTGACCTTGGCCTGGGCGTCGGTGCCATGGGTCACGGCGTGGACCTGGTAAAGCTGCAGCCGCGCCTCGTGCGGGAACAGCTCCTTGATGGCGTTGAACGACGCATCGACGGGTCCGTCGCCGGTCGCCTTGCAGCCCTTGACCTCGCCGTCGATCTCCAGTTCGAGCTCGGCCTTCGGCGGCTGGTGCTTGGTCCCGCACAACACCTCCAAGGACACCATCCGGATGCGGTCGTTGGTGCGCACCACCTCGTCGTCTACGAGGGCGACGAGGTCTTCGTCGAAGACTTCCTTCTTGCGGTCGGCCAGATCCTTGAACCGCTTGAAGGCGTCCTGGACGGCGTTGTCGCCGAGTTCGTAGCCCAATTCCTTGAGCTTTTCGGTGAACGCATGGCGGCCAGAATGCTTGCCGAGCACCAGCTTCGACGCCTTTAGCCCGACCGATTCCGGGGTCATGATTTCGTAGGTGCCGGCGTGCTTGAGCATTCCATCCTGGTGGATGCCGGCCTCGTGGGCGAAGGCGTTGGCGCCGACGATGGCCTTGTTGGGCTGCACCGCGAAACCGGTGACCGCCGACACCAGGCGCGATGCCTTGATGATGTTCTCGGTCTTGATGGCGGCGGTATAGGGCATGACGTCGTGCCGCGTGCGCAGCGCCATCACCACCTCTTCCATGGCCGCGTTTCCGGCCCGTTCGCCTAAGCCGTTGATGGTGCATTCCACCTGCCGGGCGCCGGCCTCGACGGCGGTCAGCGAATTGGCCACCGCGAGGCCCAGATCGTTATGGCAATGCACCGACACCACCGCCTTGTCGATATTGGGCACCCGGTCGAACAGCATGCGGATGATGGCGGTGAATTCCTCAGGGATGGTGTAGCCGACCGTGTCGGGGATGTTGACGGTGCCGGCGCCGGCGTCGATAGCGGCCTCGACGCACCGGCACAGGAAGTCGTGCTCGGTGCGCGACGCATCCTCGGCCGACCATTCCACGTCGTCGGTAAACGACCGTGCGTGGGTGACACTTTCGATCACCTTGGCAAAGACTTCATCGGGCTCCAGTTGCAGCTTGTGCTTCATGTGCAGTTCGCTGGTGGCGATGAACGTGTGGATGCGTCCCCGCTTGGCCGGTTTCAGGGCTTGCGCCGCGCGGTCGATGTCGATCTTGGTCGCCCGGGCGAGGCCACAGACGGTCGAGTCCTTGACCACCTTGGCGATTTCGTTGACGGCCTCGAAGTCGCCGTCGGACGCGATCGGGAACCCGGCCTCGATGACGTCCACGCCCATGCCCTCGAGGACCTCGGCGATGCGGAGTTTTTCGTCCAGGTTCATGGACGCGCCGGGCGATTGCTCGCCGTCGCGCAGGGTGGTGTCAAAAATAATTATTCTGTTCTTGTCAGAGCGGGCGCTCATGGGATTATTCCTTCCTTCAACAAGGTGTCAGCGGTTTTAAGGCCTTGACCCCCTGAACGCCAGAAAACACCAGCATCGGTGCCTTGGCAGGCGTTCAGGGGCACCTAAGTCGAAGGTCCCCTTCCAGGGTGAGCAGAAGGTGTAGCGAAAGCGCGGGCGAACGCACGGGTAAACGCATGGGCGCCGTTTCGCCGGGCGCCCCGTCCCCGATGCCGGCGATGATCGCCGGAGTTGTGTTCAATTCAGCCATTGGTTTCGCTTTCGTCCGATCTCCTGGTTCTCATATCACGAATATTTGGAGGGGTTAAAGAACAAAATGAAAATTTCGGGCTTAAGCGCCTGAAATATAAAGATGCTTGCCAGGCCGGCAGGACCCCTCGGCGGCCCAGGCCGGGACCCGGGTTGGGGGAAAAAGGCGGGGCCAAACCCCGCCTTTTCATTTAACCCCAAGCTCGCGTCGGGGGTTTGGGGGACACCCCCTTCCCCGTGGGGCCGCCGCCCCTGCGGCGAGCCAAAGGATCGGAGAACCCGCCCGGCACCTGAGGGACCATTAAGAACCGCCTAGTTCTTCGACTTGTCGACCAGCGCGCCCTCGGCGATCCACGGCATCATGGCGCGCAGCTTCTCGCCCACTTCTTCGATCGGGTGCTCGGCGGCGCGCCGCCGCATGGCCTTGAAGCTCGGCTGGCCGGCGGCGCATTCGCTCATCCACTGGCTGACGAAACGCCCCGACTGGATGTCGTCGAGGATCTCTTTCATGCGTTTTTTCACGCTTTCGTCGATGATCCGGGGGCCGGAGGCGTAATCGCCGTACTCAGCCGTGTTGGAGATCGAATAGCGCATGTTGGCGATGCCGCCCTCGTAGATCAGGTCGACGATCAGCTTGACCTCGTGCACGCATTCGAAATAGGCCATTTCCGGCGCGTAGCCGGCCTCGATCAGGGTTTCGTAGGCGGCCTGGATCAACGACGTCAGCCCGCCGCACAGCACCGACTGTTCGCCGAACAGGTCGGTCTCGCACTCCTCGCGGAAGGTGGTGCCGATGATCCCGGCCCGCCCGCCGCCGATCGCCGACGCGTAGGCGAGCCCGATGTCGTGGGCGTTGCCGGTGGCGTCCTGGTGGACGGCCAGCAGCATCGGCACCCCGGCGCCGCGCTGGTATTCGGAGCGCACTGTATGGCCGGGGCCCTTAGGCGCGACCATGAAGATGTCGAGGTCGTCGCGGGGCTCGATGAGGCGGAAGTGGATGGACAGCCCGTGCGCCACGGCCAGCGCCGTACCTTTCTTCAGGTTGTCGCGGAGATGGTCGTTATAGAGCGCCGCGTGGCCCTCGTCGGGGGTCAGGACCATGATCACGTCGGCCCACCCGGCGGCCTCGGCCGGGGAAACGACCTTCAGCTTCTCGGCCTCGGCTTTGTTGATCGAAGCCGATCCCGGGCGCAGCGCCACGACCACGTCCTTGACGCCTGAGTCCCGCAGGTTCAGCGCATGCGCGTGGCCCTGGCTGCCGTAACCAACGACGGCGATCTTCTTCTTCTTGATCAGGCTGACGTCGGCGTCTCGATCATAATAAGCCTGCATGATGGTCTCCTCCCGTTCAGGACTTTTATCTAAAGTGCCTCGGTGCGCCTCATTTGTTCATCGGCACCTCGGC
>PTLK01000065.1 GCA_002938075.1 Alphaproteobacteria bacterium MarineAlpha3_Bin3 | reverse complement strand
CGGGCAGGGCCTTGAGCCGCTTTTGGGCGGCCGCGAAACGGCCCCGCTTGATGTCATTGACGGCCAGGGTCAGGTGCGCCACCGGCGAATTGGGTTTGGCCTTCAACAGCCGCCGGGCCAATTCCACCGCTTCCTTCATGCGGCCCTCGACGGCCATCAGGATGAAAGTCCGGCGCAGAAGGTCGGGCGTCTCGGGGTCCTTTTTCAAGACCGCGCCAAGGAAATCCGCGGCCGCCGAAAGGTCTTTGCGGGCCTGGGCATGGCGACCGGCGAGGTAGTTGCCGCTCAGCGTCCGGCCCGGTTCCAGGCGGTCTTTGCCGGCCTCTGCCGGCAGCGGGGCGAAAATTAGAGCGCCGGCGGCAACGGCCGCCGAAATCCCAAGGATTGATTTCCGGAATATGGAGTATTCTTTCATCACCGGCATTTTAGACAACGCAGCCGTTTAAGTCACAACTACATATTGGGATAATTGGGCCCGCCGCCGCCTTCGGGCACCACCCAGACGATGTTCTGGGTCGGGTCCTTGATATCGCAGGTCTTGCAGTGGACGCAGTTCTGGGCGTTGATTTGCAGGCGCTTTCCGCCTTCGCCCCCGGCTTCGTCCCCGGCGTCATCATCGACGAATTCATAGACCCCGGCGGGGCAGAACCGTGCCTCCGGCCCGTCATAGAGGGCCAGGTTGACGCTTGTGGGCACGGTGTCGTCCTTGAGGGTCAGATGGTTTGGCTGGTTTTCCTCGTGGTTGGTGTTGGACAGAAACACCGACGACAACTTGTCGAAGGTGATCTCGCCGTCCGGTTTCGGATAATCGATCTTCCGGCATTGGTCGGCCTTCCTGAGCGCCGAATGGTCCGGGTGGTGGCCGAAGGTCCACGGAACCAGGAAGCCAAGGCCCAAATTGTTGAGCCACATATCGATGCCGGAATAGAGTGTGCCCAGCTTGACCCCGAACTTGGCCAACGCCGGGCGGGCGTTGCGGACCCGGTGCAGGTCCTTATAGGCCCAGGATTTCCTGAAGGCCCGCACGTAGTCCGCCAGCTCGTCGCCGCCGTCGCCGCCGTCACGAATCGCCTGATAAGCGGCCTCGGCCGCCAACATCCCCGTTTTCATGGCGTTGTGGGTGCCTTTGATGCGGGGCACGTTGACTAACCCGGCCGAACACCCGATCAGGGCGCCGCCGGGAAACACCAGCTTCGGAATCGATTGCAGGCCGCCTTCGTTGATCGCCCGGGCGCCGTAGGCGACCCGGCGTCCGCCTTCCAGCAACGGCCTGACGGCGGGATGGGTCTTGAACCGCTGCATTTCATCGAACGGCGACAGGTAGGGGTTTTGGTAATCGAGTGCGACGACGAACCCGATGGCGACCTGGCCCCCTTCCTGATGATAGATGAAACCGCCGCCGGCCGTATCGGTCAGCGGCCAGCCCAGGCTGTGGATGACGGTGCCGTGTTTGTGCTTCTGCGGATCGACGTCCCATAATTCCTTGATGCCGATGCCGTAGGTCTGGGGCTCGACGCCGTCGTCCAGGTTGAACCGCGCCATGACCTGGCGGCTCAGCGACCCGCGCACCCCTTCGGCGAGGAAAGTATATTTGGCGTGCAGTTCGACGCCCGGCTGATGATTGGGGCCGGGGGTGCCGTCCTTGTTCACGCCTAAGTTGCCGGTGGCGATGCCCTTGACGGCGCCGTCGTCGCGGTAGAGAACCTCGGCCGCCGCGAACCCGGGGTAGATCTCGACGCCCAGTTCTTCCGCCTGCCGGCCAAGCCAGCGGCAAAGGTTGCCCAAGCTGAGGGTATAACAGCCCTCGTTGCCCATCAGCGGCGGCAGCAGGAAATGCGGTATCGACCACTTATCCGTTGCCGACAATATCCAAAAGTGGTTTTCGGTCACCGGCGTGGTCAGCGGCGCGCCCCGGTCCTTCCAGTCGGGAATCAACTCGTCCAGGGCCCGGGTGTCGATGACCGCGCCGGAAAGGATGTGGGCGCCGATTTCGGACCCCTTCTCGACGACGCAGACGGTTAAGTCCCGGGACCCCTCGGCCGCCAGTTGCCTGAGCCTGATCGCCGCCGACAGCCCCGCCGGCCCGGCGCCGACGATGACCACGTCGAAGTCCATGGATTCCCGCTCTTGGGCCGGTTGCGGGGCCGGCTGCATCGTCGGGGCTTCGGAGTCTGGAATCATGATCGTGTTCTGGCCCAGGGTGAACAAGGGGGTGAACGGGCCGCCTTATACCATATCAGCGTCCGGTTGGGGATGTCCTGGTGTCGCCGGCATGGTATATTCGGTCATGGCCCCGCCCCATTCCATGAGCGCTCAAGAACTGCTACGCTGGTATATAGACGCCGGTGTCGACGAAACCATCGCCGACGGGCCGGTCAACCGGTTCCAGGAAAAACCGAAAGCCGCCAACCCGGCCCCCCTCGATTTGGGCGGAAAAAAAAAGGACTTGGCCGACGCGGCGGCTCCGCCCCCGTCATCGTCCCCGTCACTGCCGGAGGCGTCCCCGGAAATGTCCCTTTTGCCGCCGCAAGGCGGCGCCAACGGCGAGGTGACGGCGGCCGTGCATCTGGCCCAGTCGGCCGAATCGGTCGACGAGCTGCGCCGGGCCCTGGAAACTTTCGACGGCTGCGGGCTCAAGAAGACGGCGACCAAACTGGTCTTTACCGACGGCAACCCGGAAGCCCCGATCCTGTTCGTCGGCGAAGGCCCGGGGGCGGAAGAGGACCGCCAGGGCCTGCCCTTCGTCGGCCCTTCGGGAAAGCTTCTGGACAAGATGCTGGCCTCTATCGGTCTCGATAGGACCGGGGTGCTGATCTCCAACACCGTGTTCTGGCGGCCGCCCGGCAACCGCACCCCGACGCCGCAGGAAACGGCGGTCTGCATGCCGTTCCTGGAACGCCTCATCGAACTGGTGGACCCCAAGATCCTGGTTGCGCTCGGCGGCCCGGCGGCCAAATCGCTGCTCGCCGAGACCACGAGCGTTGGCCGGCTGAGGGGAAAATGGTTCTCCTATTCAACGCCCGGCCTGGCGCGGCCGATCGACGCGACGGCGCTTTACCACCCCGCCTATCTGCTGAGATCACCGGGGCAGAAACGGGTGACCTGGATGGATTGGCTGGGCATCAAAAGCAAACTTCAGGCGCCATAGTTTCTCCAAACATTGCCCGGAAATCCCCTTTTCCCCGGAATTCGTAGGTTTCCAGGTTTTTTGCGGGTTGGCCGCGGTATCGGGATGTCTTATACAAAACTGTGTTGTTCGGGGGATTTCCGGCTTAATAATTTGATGAGCAAACGTTTTTCCATTTACTTTCCGCTTTTATTGGCGGCGTTGCTGGGATTTGGCCTCGGCCCCGGCCTGGGGGCGCCGGGCGCCGCCGCCGGCCTCGGGGCGCAGGACGCGACCGCGTCGCTGAACAGCGGCGACTCTGGCGCCGACAGCATCGAACTGGTGTTTCCGAAAATCCTCGTCCACGCCGACGTCGATCTGTACCGGCAAATTTTCGCCGTCCAGGAAGACGGCGACTGGAAAACCGCCGACCGGTTGATCGCCAGGCTCGAGGACCGCGTGTTGATGGGCCACGTCCTGGCGCAGCGCTACCTGCATCCGACCAAATACCGCTCCAAGTACAAGGAACTGAAGGCGTGGATGGCTCAATACGCCGACCACCCGGACGCCGCCAGGCTCTACAAGCTGGCGCGCCGCCGCCAGCCGGCCAACTGGCGCGCCCCGAAACGCCCCGTCCGGCTGCCGCCCGAGGCGGTCTCGAAATCGGCGGGCAGCATCGCGGTCCCCGGAAAGCGGCTGAAACGGGCCGACCGGCGCCGGGTGCGCGACCTGCAACGCATGATCCGCGGCCGCCTCCGCCACGGCCACACGCTGGCGGTCAAGAAGCTGATCAAAACCGACGAGGTCAAGCGCCTGTTCTCCGCCGCCCAGTACGACCAGGCGAAGGCGCAACTGGGACAGGGATATTTTTCCGCCGGCCGCGACGAATGGGCGCTGATGTGGGCGGGCCAGGCGGCCGGGCGTTCGGGCCGGGTTCTGCCCGAGGCCCATTGGGTGGCGGGGCTGGCTGCGTGGCGTCTGAAAAAATTCGATGTCGCTGCCGGCCATTTCGAAGCCGTCGCCAGGCAGGACGGGGTCTCTGCGTGGCTGGTGTCGGCGGGCGCCTTCTGGGCGGCCCGCGCCCATCTGGTCAACCGGCAACCGCAAAAGGTCAACCCGCTGCTCAAGGCGGCGGCCGCCCACCCCCGCACCTTCTACGGGCTTCTGGCCCGGTACATGCTGGGCGACGAGATGAGTTTCCGCTGGGCCGTGCCGTCGCTCGCCGAAGGCATCATCGACAAGCTTTCGGCCGAGCCCCGGGGGCGGCGCGCCGTGGCACTGTTGCGGGTCGGAGAGAACCGCCGCGCCGAGCGCGAGCTAAGGAACCTCAGCGCCTTCGCCGGCGACGAACTGGCCAGGGGCATTCTCGCCCTGGCCAGCCGCGGCTCCATGCCGTCGTTAGCGGTGCGCCTGGACAACCGGCTTTATCCCAACGGCGGCGGCTACGACGGCGCCGCCTATCCGTTGCCGCCGTGGACGCCGGAAGGCGGCTTCCGGATCGACAAGGCGCTGATCTTCGCCCTGGTGCGCCAGGAATCGCGCTTCAACCCGAAGGCCAAAAGCTGGGCCGGGGCCCGGGGCTTGATGCAGTTGATGCCGAGGACCGCCAGCTTCGTCTCCCGCGACCGGGGCTATCACCGCCACGGCCACAAGCGCCGGGCGCTGTTCAAGCCCGAGATCAACCTGTCCCTGGGCCAGAGATACATCGAAATCCTTTTGGCCGACCCAAAGATCCAGGGCGACCTGTTCCTGATGGCGGCGGCCTGGAACGGCGGGCCCGGGAACCTGAACAAATGGCGTCGCAACACCGACGACCTGAACGACCCGCTGTTTTTCATCGAAAGCCTGCCCAGCCGCGAAACCCGCATCTTCATCGAGAGGGTGCTCAGCAACCTGTGGATTTACCGCAACCGTTTGGGACAGCACGCGCCGTCCCTGGACGCCATTGCCGAAGGCCGGTGGCCGGTGTATACCGCCCTTGGTCAGGAACCTGCCGAGGTTGCCGAACGCTATGGGCGACGCCGATAAAGATACCTTCCTTGCGGTCAACATCGCCGTTTTGACCGTTTCCGACACCCGCACGCTTGACGACGACCGGTCCGGCGATACGCTGGTCGAACGCCTCGAAGGCGCCGGGCACAAGCTGCAGGCTCGCGACATCGTCAAGGACGAGATCGGCCTGATCGCCGGCAAACTGCGGCAATTCATCGACGACCCGGAAATCGATGTCGTCATCACCACCGGCGGCACCGGGGTCACCGGCCGCGACGTGACGCCGGAAGCGATGGCCCAGGTCGCCGAGAAGGACATCCCCGGTTTCGGCGAGGTGTTCCGCATGATCAGCTACCAGAAGATCAAGACCTCGACCATCCAGTCCCGGGCCACCGCCGGGGTCGCGGGCGGCACCTACCTGTTCGCCTTACCGGGTTCGCCCGGCGCGTGCAAGGACGCCTGGGACGAGATCCTCGTCCATCAGCTCGATATCCGAACCCGGCCGTGCAATTTCGTCGAGTTGATGCCGCGCCTGAAGGAGCGTTAAGGCCGGCCGCGCCGCCGCTTCTTCCATTTCGCGTACGCCTCGCCGCCGTCGACGTCTTCCAGCGTCTCCAGCAACGCATGGGTCTGGCCGGGGCTTAGGTTTGCGACGGTGTCGGCAAGCGCGTGTTCCGTCGACCAGCGGACATCTGCGAAAACGTCCGCCAACCTCGGCCGCCTTCTTAAGCCGACCAGCCAATAGCCGCCGTCCGCCGCCGGGCCGAAAACGGCGTCATGACGGCCCAGCGCCTTGAAAGCGGTGGCGATATGATGGGGCCGGATGGCGGGCACGTCGGCGCCAACGATGACCACCAGGCCGGGCGGCAGCGCCCGGGCGAGACGGCCCATGCGGGCGCCCAGATCGCCTTCGCCCTGGTTGACCCGCCACCAGCCGGCGGGCCAGGGGCGGCGCAGGTGAATGTCGGGGTCCGGGGTGATGGCGAGCCAGCACCGCCAACGCCGACCGCCCCCCCGATCGCTCCCCCCATTACCACCGAGCCGCCTCAAGACCGAACTTAAGGTCAGGCGGTAAAAGGCCCAGGCGGCGCCGGCGCCGATGTCGCGACCGAGACGGGTCTTGACCCGGCCCAGCCGCGGGGTACGCGCGAAGACGACGAGGTGATGGGCGAGGGTCATTGGTAAAGGTCGCCGATCAAGCGCGGCGGAAAGCCGACGAAAAACAACCCGACGCAGAGAAGGTTGCGGGCCGGGCGCAGCCAGTATCCGCCCTTGCGGTAGCGCTCGGCCGAGGTCACGGCGGCGACCGGCAAAAGCTTAAGCCGCCGCCGCCCGATGCGCCCGGCCATGTCGACGTCCTCCATCAGCGGTAGGGGATGGAAGCCGCCGAGGAGGTCATAGAATTCGCGGCTGATTAAAAGCCCCTGGTCGCCGTAGGGCAGGGCGAAGACCCGGCACCGCCACCGGACCAGGGCTTCAAGCCGCCGCGCCCCCGGCGCCGGGTCGTTGAGTGCGAAGATGAAATAGGCGGCCCGGAAGCGGTTTTGCGGATCAGCCATGAAGCCGTTGACGGCGTGGTGCCACCCCGGCTGCGGGCGGGTGTCGGCGTGCAGGAACAACAGCCAGCTCCCGGTCGCCATCTCCGCGCCGGCGGCCAGTTGCGGGCCGCGGCCGCCCGTCTCGGCGGTAAATTTGACCCCCGCCTCGGCGGCGATCACCGGCGTCGCGTCGACGGAGCCGCCGTCGGCGACGATGAACTCGCCC
Source organism: Alphaproteobacteria bacterium MarineAlpha3_Bin3 (assembly GCA_002938075.1). GTDB lineage: Bacteria > Pseudomonadota > Alphaproteobacteria > Rhodospirillales > Casp-alpha2 > Casp-alpha2. The sequence goes on along the minus strand of PTLK01000065.1, from coordinate 2,353 downwards.
GCCACGCCGGTGCCCTTGAGGTGGTCCAGCGTCTGGGCCAGCTCGTCGGCGGCGTTGAGGGTCGGGATGACGATGCTGAGCACTTGTGCCGAGGCTCCAATGGGTTGTTGTAAACGCCCATTGATAACACAACCGGCGAGGAAGCTCACCGGGGGGCCGCGGACTCGCTGTTAAGTGGGAACGCCCCTAAAACCCCTTGAGGATTTCCTTGCTGCTCTGCTCGAATTCGGTGCGGAAGCGGGTACCTTCTGAACAGACACAGCCTATCTCTTTATTAATTCCTTCTTATTGCCGATAAAACTCAAGTCGTTCATCAGTTTGAAGACCTGCTGATCCAGCTTTTCGACATTCGCGCTGTCGGAATCCAAACATATAGCTCCATACATCAGATACGTTCCGGTGCATGTGCCCGTGAGTCCTCCACCGCCTAATTCACCAACAAAAAGGCATCTTTGGTTGGGCCTCATGGCGTCAAGGTAATAAAGATTTCCATGCTGGTTCTTTCGAAGTTGGAGCTTAATTTGATCTCTATTCTGGACCCCTGCGGCGTCAAGATAGCTTGAAATCCATTTTTTTCGCATCAAGGAGATTCCAAAGGGTTTCGACGGCATAACCACAATATCCACTGGATTCACCGAGCGTTTCCTGACGGGATATAAACCCCACCCTTCTTCCGGCAATCGAGAGCCTGGCAACTTCAGAAATGCTCTCCAATCCCTCTCTTTTCCTCACAACATCGACATCAAAATAATCAGAAATAATGGTCAGGTTCGATTTCTGGTGGGAAATATCTCGCCACGCAGGGGCAGATTCAGTTGTTTGGCAACCAGCCAGAGAAAAAAATAGAATTCCAGCTAATCGGCCATACACAACAACCTCCCCCCTGCCGTGTAGAAGGACCAGCATACAACGATTTTTGAGAAAGCGTGAGGGGCTTGCCTTCTACAGTCATTTGTTCTTGAAATGTTCCGTTTTTTCGGCTATTAAGGACCATGGATTATCCGGAACTGGCAGGGCCGCTGAAGGGCCGCGGCGCGGTGACCAACCGCTCGGGCCGTTTCGAGCCCGAGAGCCGCGAAACGGTTGACGACGGCTGGGAGCTTGACGACGCAGACCTGCCGCCGCTCAGGACAACGGTGACGTTCGAGCGCCCGAAGACCATCATCACCCGCAATACCTCCCCCGATATCCCCTTTGACCGTTCCATCAACCCCTATCGCGGCTGCGAGCACGGCTGCGTCTACTGCTACGCCCGGCCCAGTCATGCCTACCTGGGGCTGTCGCCGGGGCTTGATTTCGAAAGCCGCCTGTTCGCCAAGCCCGAGGCGGCGAAGTTCCTGGAACAAGAACTCTCCAAACCGGGGTATAAGCCCCAGGTCATCAACATCGGCGCCAACACCGACCCCTACCAGCCGATCGAGCGCCGCCACAAGATCACCCGTCAGGTGCTGGAGGTGCTTTCGCGCTTCAACCACCCGGTGAGCGTAATTACCAAATCCGACCTGATTTGCCGCGATATCGATATCCTGGCGCCGATGGCGGAAAGGGGCCTGGCCGGGGTCGGGGTGTCGGTGACGACGCTGGATGCCAAGCTGGCCCGGGCGCTGGAGCCCCGGGCGCCGAGGCCGGACAAGCGGCTGGCGGCGATCCGGAAACTTTCCGAGGCCGGTATCCCGGTGGCGGTGATGGCGGCGCCGATGATCCCGGTCCTCAACGACGCCGAGCTGGAGCGGATCCTGGAAGCCGCCGCCGAAGCCGGCGCAGTCGGCGCCGGATATATCTTGTTGCGCCTGCCGTTGGAGCTGAAGGAGTTGTTCACCGAATGGCTCCGAACCCATGTGCCGGACATGGCCGATCACGTACTCAACCAGGTGCGCGAGACGCGGGGCGGCGGGCTCTACGATGCAGAATTCAAGACCCGCATGAAAGGCACCGGCCAGCGGGCCGAACTTTTGGCCCAGCGTTTTGACCTCGCCTGCAAGAGGTTGAATCTAAATAACCAACGCCCCCAGGAATTCGGCATGGATAGACCGCAATCCAGCGTCCCGCCCCCTGAGCCCAGGCCCGGCGATCAGTTGCGGCTTTTTTAGCTTTCCGATTTAGAGGCAAAAACAAACCCCGCCAAAAGCGGGGCCGACGACAATGTTCCGGCGCACACAAGCGCCCCCCAGTTGTAATCATCCATTCCGTCGCGGTTATCGTGTTCCTTTGACCGGCCGATAATTTCTAGCCGCCGCCGTCTTCCTCGAGATAGGCGTCGGGCCTTTTCCAGGTGTGCTCGTCGCCGCAGGCGCTGCACCGGACCGACTTTTCGCCGATTTTCACGCTTTCGAAAGATGACCAGTCAAAGCTC
>PTLK01000064.1 GCA_002938075.1 Alphaproteobacteria bacterium MarineAlpha3_Bin3 | reverse complement strand
CGAAGACGGCCGGCTGGCCGAAATCTTCATCGACATGCACAAGGAAGGCGCCGCCTTCCGCTCGTTGATGAACAACTTCGCCATCGCCATCTCGATCGCGCTGCAATACGGCGTGCCGCTGGAGGAATACGTCGACTCCTTCACCTTCACCCGGTTCGAGCCGTCGGGCATCGTCGAGGGCAACGACACCATCAAGATGGCGACTTCGATCATCGACTACCTGTTCCGCGAACTGGCGGTCTCGTACCTGGGACGCAACGACCTCGCCCATGTAGAACCCGACGACCTGTTGCCCGACAGCATCGGCGCCGGCAACGGCGAAGGCATCCTGCCGGTCGCGGACCCGGCCATGGAAGCGGTCAAGAGCGTCGCCAGCCAGGGATATGTGCGCGGCAATTTCCTGGTCATCAGAGGGGCCAAGGACAACGGCAACGTCGCCGTGGCCGCGGAAGGCGGCGGCGGGGGATCGACCGTGGGCGCACAGCAGGTCTCGGTGCCCGAGCAAGCCGGAACGCTCAGTGTTGCCAACAGCGTCATCGAAACAACAGACGGCCGATTGAACATGGTCCGCGAAGCCAAAATGAAAGGCTACGAAGGGGACCCCTGCGGCGAGTGCGGGAATTTCACCCTGGTCCGCAACGGCACGTGCATGAAGTGCCGGACCTGCGGGTCAACGAGCGGATGTTCTTAGATGCCGGTTCTATTTACCGAATCCTCCCTGGGAAACTTGGGGCGCGTGCCGGGGGCCCTCCCTGGCGCGCGCCCCGCCTTTTTTCCCTGACCCGGGAGAACAACGGGCCTGAAACGAATTCGGCGATGAATTCCTCGACATTTTCGGGGCCCATTCCCACCTAAACACCTATCGACAGTCGCTATTCGGGCAATTAGTCTTGCGCCCACCCTCCGGCATGGTCTACAGGGGGGACTGGTGTGGTGTTTTTTCGACTAGGGATGGTGGACCAGGGATTCTCCATGGCGAAGAAAAAGAAAAAGAGCTTTTACATCGTCGATGACGACCCGGTCGTCCTCGAGGCCATGAAGGTGCTGTTGAAGGGCCAAGGGCACTCGGTGACCACGAGCACCAAAAGCGCCGGCATCATCACCGACATCACCAAGAAGAGGCCCGATTGCGTCATCAGCGACCTGATGATGCCGGAAGTCGACGGGCTGCAGCTTTGCAAGCAGGTGCGGGACCACAAGAATCTCAAGAAAACCAAGTTCATCGTCGTTTCGGCCAAGGCCTACGAATTCGACCACAAGCGTTCCTACACCTTCGGCGCCCACGGGTTCATCCGCAAGCCGGTCAATCCGGAAACCTTCATCGACCGGATCAACCGCATCCTCGACGACCGTATCGACATGAAGTTCTGGGGCGTGCGCGGCACGCTGCCCGTATCAGGCGACAAAAGCCTCAAATACGGCGGCAACACGTCGTGCATGACGCTGGAATTCCCGCGCGAGCAGTTTTTCATCTTCGACTGCGGCAGCGGCATCAAGAACCTGGGCGATTCGCTGGTGGCCCAGAAAAGAAAGGACATCCACGCCAAGATTTTCATCTCGCATCCCCATTGGGACCACATCAACGCCATCCCCTTCTTCAGCCCGCTTTACATGCAGGGCAACGATTTCGAGGTCTTAGGCGCGAATCAGAGCGACATCACCATGCGCGAGATGGTGTCGGCGCAGATGGATGGTGTCTATTTCCCGATCACGTTCTCCCAGTTCGCGGCCCGGGTCTATTTTCACGACCTGGAGGAAGAAGAGCTCAAAGTTTCCGACATCAAGGTCAAGACCAAGCTGTTGAGCCACCCGGGCAAGTGCCTCGGCTACCGCATCGAATACAACGGGCGCTCGATCTGCTACATCACCGACAACGAGATGTACGTGGAAACCAGCGAATTTTACGACCCCCATTACGAGAAACGCCTGGCCGAATTCGTCCACGGCACCGACGCGCTGATCACCGACACCACCTATACGGACGAGGAATACATGACCAAGGAAGGCTGGGGCCATTCGTGTATCAGCAAGGTGGTCAACCTGGCCGATGTCGCCGAGGTCAAAAACCTGTACCTGTTCCACCACGACCCGGACCAGACCGACAACGACATCGACATCAAGCTGGATATAGCCCAGGGGATGCTGAAAAAACGCAAATCCAAGACCAAATGCCTGGCGCCGATGGAAGGCGAGTCGTTCAGGATCTGATCTCGCCATGACCGGAAAAATCGAAGCCCGGCTTGCCGAACTCGGCATCGAAATCCCCGACGCCCCGGCGCCGGCGGCTAACTATGTGCCGTTCGTGGTCTCGGGTTCCCTGGTGTTCGTCTCCGGCCAGATTCCGGTTAAGGACGGCGAAATCAAGTTCACCGGCCGCCTCGGCGAGGACATGGACGTCGACGAAGGTTATCAGGCGGCCAGGCTGTGCGGGCTCAATCTGATCGCCCAGGTCAAGGCCGCCGCCGGCGGCGACCTGGAGCGGGTCAAGCGCGTCGTCAAGCTCGGCGGGTTCGTCAACTCGGCCGCCGGTTTCACCGACCAGCCCGAAGTCGTCAACGGGGCCTCGGACCTGATGGCCGAAGTGTTCGGCGACGCCGGCAAGCACGCGCGCTTCGCCGTCGGCGCGCCGTCGCTGCCGCGCGGCGTCGCCGTCGAGGTGGACGGGTTTTTTGAGTTGGGATGAGTGGGCTTTAGACGCCTTTAGCTGTTATTCCCAGACCTGCTCGAACACGACGAGCCATCCTCCTTTTCACAGGACTGCTCGCATTTCATTAATTAAAATTTTGCTAATGATGGTAGCACCCCCCCCACTCCCCCCTTGCCTCCGGCCGCCAAAAGCATCACATCTAGACCATGCCCGACGGCCGCGAACCGACCACCGTCAACGTCATCGGCTCGATCGCCGAGATCGAGGCGGCCGAGTGGGATGCCTGCGCCGGGGCCGAAAACCCGTTCTGCCGCCACGGTTTCCTGTCGGCGATGGAGGATTCGGGCTCCGTCAACGCCGAGACCGGCTGGATGCCCCGCCACCTGGCCGTCCGCGACGAGGCCGGCGGCCTGATTGCGGCGGCGCCGCTTTACCTGAAAAGCCATTCCTACGGCGAATACGTGTTCGACTGGGGCTGGGCCGAGGCCTACGAGCGCGCCGGCGGAAGGTATTATCCGAAATTGCTGTCGGCCATCCCGTTCACCCCGGCGACCGGGCGCCGCCTTCTGGTGCGCGACGACATCACCGACGCCGTCAAGGACGACCTTGCCGACGCGCTGGCCGCCGCCATGATCAAGCTGGCCAGGCGTTTGGGTGTCTCGTCGCTGCACGTCACCTTCCCCACCGAGGCCGAGTGGAAGCGGCTGGGCAAGCACGGGCTATTGCTGCGCACCGGCCAGCAGTTCCACTGGCACAACCGGGGCTACGAAAGCTTCGACGATTTCCTGGCCGATCTTAATTCGCGCAAGAGGAAGGCGATCAGGAAGGAACGCGCCGCCGTCGCCAAACACGGCCTCCATATCCGCGCCCTTTCCGGGGCCGATATCACCGAGGCCCACTGGGACGCGTTTTACCGTTTCTACCGCGACACCTCGGACAAGAAATGGGGCGCCAGCTACCTCAACCGCGAGTTCTTCTCGCTGCTGGGCGAACGGATGGGCGAAAGCGTGGTCCTGATCATAGCCGAGGATGGGGACCGCCCGGTGGCCGGGGCGCTGAACCTGGCCGGCCGGGACACCCTGTTCGGCCGCAACTGGGGCTCGGAGGCCGATTATAAGTTCCTCCATTTCGAGGCCTGCTACTACCAGGCCATCGACTACGCCATTGCCCACCGCCTCGAATGGGTCGAGGCCGGCGCCCAGGGCCCGCACAAGGTACAGCGCGGCTACCTACCCCGGCTCACCTATTCGGCCCATTGGATCGCCGATCCGGGCCTTAAATCCGCCGTCGAACACTTCATTGCCGGCGAACGCCGCGAGATCGACTACCAAATGAAGATGATTTTGGCCCGCTCCCCCTTCCGCCAGGACCAGTGCTAATGGGGTACTAAAGAGGGGGCTGAAAATGCCTTCCCCTTAGTCACTCTCCGTTAACCAATTCGGGCTACCATCGGCACCGGTTGAGGACGCTGAATGGTGGGCAAGATCCTAGAAAAGGGCCGTTGCGGCCGTCCGCTGGCGTGGGCGGCCGTGGCGTTTGTGTTGGCGGCGGTTCCCGGCGCCGCGGCGGGCGGTCCCGTGCGCCAAGCGCTTGCCCCCCTTCCGCATCCGTTTGCCATCCCCGTCAAGGCCCAACGCTGCACCCGCCTGATCCCCACCGGCGGCCGCGAGATCATCGTCAATTCCTGCGGCGCCTGCCGGACCGTCGGCATCACCCGCAAGCGCCCGGGCATCGCCGTGCCGGTGATCCGCAGCTTCAACGTGCCGGCGAAATCGACGTTTCCGGTCCCGTTCCGCGGCCCGGGGCGGTCGCGGGTGACGTCGGAGAGGGCGTGCAGGGGCGAGGTCGGGGCGTCGAAGAACCTGGTCGAGCCGGGGCCGAAGAGGAAAACCGAAAAGGCCTGCGTCAACCTGGAGAAGACCAGGACCGGCGGCGTGGTGCTGGTCAACAAATGCAAGGTTTGCAAGGCGGTCCTCCTCGAGCGCCAGAACCGGCTCGGCGGCAGCGCCCAGCGCCAGGCCTATAAAGTGCTCCCCAGCACGGTCCTGCCGGTGCCGTCCAAGGGCCAGGCCCGGGTCGGACTGGTCGGCGAAATCGACTGCCCCCAGAGCTGATTTCCCGGGGGCTAGCCCCACCTTTCCAGAGCCGTTTCGAGATCGACGTCTTCGACCGCCGGGCGCGGTTCGGGCCCTTCGCCGTCCACGAAAGCGGCGAACGACACCCCAATTCCTGATTTCCCTTCCGTCACCAGACCCCGCGCCTTGACATGGGGGTCCGCCCTGGCCTCGGCATAATCGAGGACGGCGTAATAGCAGCAATCCACGTCGTTGAGCAGCGCCTGCCAGTGGGCCAGCGGCTCGGCCCCGATCAGGGACGCGGCCTCGGCGATCAAATCCGTCTGCGGCAGGGGATCGTGTTGGCGCTCCGTCCACTCGGGCCGCTCCACGGCGGCGCAGAAATTGGCCCAGAAATGGGCCTCCAGCGCGCCCAGGGTGATGAAGCGGCCGTCTTCGGTGGCGTAGATCTGGTAGCACGCGGCGCCGCCATTGAGCAGGTTCCGGCCGCGCCCGGCTTGCCCTTCGCCGGCCGCCGCGATCATGCCGAAGGCCTGCCAGGCGAGCATGGATTCCGACAAGCTGACGTCCAGGTGGGCGCCTTTCCCGGTGCGGGCTCGGGCCACCAGGGCGCCGGTGATGGTCAGCGCCGCCTGCAGGGCGCTGGCGTAATCGGCCGCCGGCGGCCACGTCAAAACCGGCTTTTCAGGGATACCCGAGGCGCTGAAGGCGCCGGTGGAGGCAACGTAATTGATGTCGTGGCCGGCCAAAAGCCTGTTGGGCCCCGTTTGGCCATAGCCTGACAGCGCGCAATGGACGAGGCTTAGGTTTAGGTCCTTCAGGCGCCTGGGCCCGAAACCGAGCCTTTCCAGCACCCCTGGGCGGTATGATTCCAACAGCACGTCGGCGGCACCAACTAGGGTCCCGAACGCCTCCTTGCCGGCCTCGGACTTGAGGTCGATGGCGAGGACGGTCTTGCCGGCATTGACGGCGTCGTAAAACGGCGACCGCCCGGTACCGGACCAGGGCTGTCCGGAAATGGGGTTGAAGCGGCGCTGGGGGTCGCCCTGGGGCGGTTCGACCTTGAGCACCTCGGCGCCCATGTCGGCGAGCAGTTGGGTGGCGAAGGGACCGGGAAGAAACTGGCTCAGATCAATGACGCGGACTCCGGCCAGGAAGTCCTTCAGCATCTCGTCATCGGTCGATCAGCACCGGCACCTTGCCCTTGCGGCGTTTGACCGGAAGCTTGGCGGCCTTGGAGTCCGGGTATTCGAAGACGAACTTGTTCTTCTTGACCTTGACCAAAACGACGCCGCCCTTGGCCAGCTTGCCGAACAGCAGCTCCTCGGCCAGCGGCTTCTTGATCTTTTCCTGGATCACCCGGGCCAGCGGCCGGGCACCGAATTTTTCGTCGTAGCCTTTCTTGGCCAGCATTTCGCGGGCCGGGCCGTTCAGTTCGATGGTGACGTTGCGGTCTTCGAGCTGCAACTCGAGCTCCATGATGAACTTGTCGACGACCTTGGCCACCACTTCCGGAGGCAGCGACTTGAACTGAATGACCGCATCCAGCCGGTTGCGGAATTCCGGCGTGAACATCTTTTCGATGGCTTCCATTTCGTCGCCGGCGCGCCCTTCGCGCTCAAAGCCGATGGCCGGCTTCACCAGGTCGGCGGCGCCTGCGTTGGTGGTCATGATCAGCACCACGTTGCGGAAATCGATGCTCTTGCCGTTGTGGTCGGTGAGCTTGCCGTGGTCCATCACCTGCAACAGGATATTGAACAGGTCCGGGTGCGCCTTCTCGATCTCGTCCAAGAGCAGCACCGAATGGGGCTGGTGATCGATGGCGTCGGTTAGCAAACCGCCCTGATCGAAGCCGACGTAGCCCGGCGGCGCGCCGATCAGCCGCGACACGGAATGGCGCTCCATGTATTCGGACATATCAAAGCGCACCAGTTCGACGCCCATGGTCAACGCCAGTTGCCGTGCCACCTCGGTCTTGCCGACGCCGGTCGGGCCGCAGAACAGGTACGACCCGACGGGCTTTTCCGGCTCGCGCAGGCCGGCCCGCGACAGCTTGATGGCGCTGGACAGGGATTCGATGGCGGCGTCCTGGCCGAAAACCATGGTCTTGAGGTCGCGCTTCAGGTTTTTAAGCGCCTTGCGGTCGTCGACGGAAACACTCTTCGGCGGGATGCGGGCGATCTGAGCGACCACCTTCTCGACGTCCCTGACGGTCACCGTCTTGCGGCGCTTCTTTTTCGGCACCAGCATCCTCGATGCGCCGACCTCGTCGATGACGTCGAGCGCCTTGTCGGGCAGCTTGCGGTCGTTGATGTAGCGCGCCGACAGTTCGACCGCCGAGCGAAGCGCCTCGGCCGTGTAGCGGACCATGTGGAATTTCTCGAAATAGGGCTTCAGCCCGCGCAGGATCTTGACCGTGTCCTCGACGCTCGGCTCGTAGATGTCGATTTTCTGGAAGCGCCGGGCCAGGGCCCGGTCTTTCTCGAAATAGCTGCGGTATTCCTTGTACGTGGTCGAGCCCATGCAGCGCAGTTTGCCGCTGGCCAGCGAGGGCTTGAGGATGTTCGACGCGTCCATGGACCCGCCGCTGGTGGCGCCGGCGCCGATGATGGTGTGGATTTCGTCGATGAACAGGATCGAGCCCTCGGTGTTCTCCAGTTCCGTCATCACGCTTTTCAGCCGTTCCTCGAAATCGCCCCGGTAGCGGGTTCCGGCCAGCAACGCCCCCATGTCGAGGCAGTAGATGGTGGCCCCGGAAAGCACCTCGGGCACGTCCCCGTCGACGATCCGTTTCGCCAGCCCTTCGGCGATGGCCGTCTTGCCGACGCCGGAATCGCCGACGTAAAGGGGATTGTTCTTGTTGCGGCGGCAAAGGATCTGAATGGTGCGCTCGATTTCTTTCTGGCGGCCGATCAACGGATCGATGCGGCCTTCCTCGGCCTTGCGGTTGAGGTTGACGCAAAAGGCTTCCAGCGCCTCTTCGCCCTTTTGCATTCCCTTGTCCTCGGCGCTATCCTCGTCGGCGCCGCGGACGGTCTGCGGGCGCGATTCACCGGTTACCTTGGCGATGCCGTGGGAAATGTAGTTGACCGCGTCGAGGCGGCTCATGTCGTGCAGCTGCAGGAAATAGACGGCGTGGGATTCCCGTTCCGAAAACAACGCCACCAAAACGTTGGCGCCGGTGACTTCCTCACGGCCCGAGGACTGGACATGGATCACGGCACGCTGGACCACCCGCTGAAACCCGGCCGTGGGCTTCGGCTCGCCGCCCCGCGACTGGCCGATGTCCGACAGCTCGTTGTCGATGAAGTCGGTCAGGTCCCGAGGCAACTGTTCCAGGTCGACGCCGCAGGCCCTGAGCACGGCGACGGAATCCCGGTCCTCCGTCAACGAAAGCAGAAGATGTTCCAGGGTCGCGTATTCGTGGTTGCGCTCGGTGGCCAGGGCCAAGGCCCGGTGCAGGGTTTGTTCGAGGTTGCGTGACAGCATGGTGTCGTTCTCCGTTTCCGGTCATTCCCCCTTGTTGATCCCCTTGTTGATCCCCTGGGGCCTTAATCCTCGTCGCCGCCGTCGTCCTTTTCGATCGTGCATTGCAGCGGGTGCTGGTGCTGGCGGGCGAAGTCCATGACTTGGTTGACCTTGGTTTCGGCGACTTCGTAGGTGAAGACGCCGCAGATCCCGACGCCTTTCTGGTGCACGTGAAGCATGATCCGGGTCGCTTCCTCGTGGCGCATCTGGAAATACCGCTCGAGCACGTGGACGACGAATTCCATCGGCGTGTAGTCGTCGTTCAGCATCAGGACCTTGTACATGGCCGGCTTTTTGGTCCTGGTCCTCGACTTGATGGCAACGCCGGTCGCCGGACCGTCGTCGTCGATGTCGATGGGGGGCTTGCCGGGCTCGTTCGGACCGCTCATAGGTTTATCCCCGCTTTCCATGGTCCCCAGTGGAACCAAAGCTGAGTGCCGTAGATAATATAGGTGATTTAGCTTACCCGTTGAAAGTCTCCGTTCATCGTACCCTGGCGTCCGGGACCGCAAATGTCAGTGACGGAGCGTACTCTCCCCGTCCGCAGGTCTCAACTAACCATCTAAAAAGAAATACCTTAACCATAAATCCGGGAGGTTTTTTTCCGTCCTTTCCCGGGTCCCCACAGGTACCGTCAGATTCCCGGTAATTCAACGGTTTCAGGCGCGAACAGGGCCTCCACGGAAAGCCTTTTCCGGCCCAGATTCTGTTCATGGGAATAGCGGCAAATGGCTTCCAACTCGGCCCGGTTTTCGGCCACCCCATAGGGCCAGAAATCCTCCCCCATCAAATCCTTGGTAGCCTCCCATTGGTCGGCGAACCAGGGCAGCAGCATCCGGTTGGCCGAGGACCGGGCCGTCAGGTCATGCTCGCGCATCGCCAGATTACGCACCTCGACGAAAGCCCGGAACAAATCGGCGGCAAGGCCTGGGTGCTCGTCGGCCAAGGTTCGGCGGACGCCAATGACATG
>PTLK01000063.1 GCA_002938075.1 Alphaproteobacteria bacterium MarineAlpha3_Bin3 | reverse complement strand
GCATCCACGCGCCCGGCCAGCAGGTCGTCCTTCCATGACGGGTATTGGCCGGGGTCCAGATATTCCATGGCAAACATGCCGGCGCCGGGATCGTGGGCGAGGACCTTCGGCGCGGCGCCGGGAACGATCCGGTTGGCGGTTTCCAACCACGCCGCCTCGAAGGTGTTGCGCTCCACCGGCGCCCGCCAGTCCTGGGCGACCTTCAGCTTCGCCCGCGCTCGTTTGACGCAGACCGGCCCACGGCCGAGATCAAGGCGCCAGATATCGGAGGCGACGCCACCCGTCAGTTCCTGTGAATCCGGTGTCTCATCCGCCGCCAAACCGGCCCGGCGCAGCATTTCAAGGAACTCTGGAGGCGGTTTTGTCATGACTGAGTTTGGGGTTTTCGCGGAAAACGGGGGAATTTCGCCATTGATAAAATTTCAAGGGAATCACATCTCGTTACATTTTGAATCCGGAGGGTGAAATTCCTGACATATACTTACCCTAGTATGGCGACACTCGAGTTGCCGCTTCCCTCATCGCTCCCCTAAATAGGCGGCAACTCAGGTTCAAGGGCCATCCCCCCCTCGCCCCTGAACGCCTCCCTGTTTAACTCGCCGGGTTTGAAAAAACCCGGCTTTTTTTGTTCGGCTTTCCGGGATTTCATTTACAGGGCGGGACGCCCGTGGGCCAAGTCGTAATCGCGGAAGACCTCGGCGACGCGGATTCGGTAATCCTGGAAAATCCCATTTCGCCCTTCCTCCTGGGCGTCTCGGTGGCTGGGCACCGCATACCACGCCTCGATCGCCTCGCGGTCGCGCCAGAACGACAGCGACACGTATTTGTCTTCGTCGGCCAGGCTCTGGAACCGCTCGATGGAAATGAACCCGTCGGCCTGGTCCAGCTTTTCCCTGAGCGCCTGGGCCAGTTCGAAATACCTTTCACCCTGGACCGGATCGACATTGACTTCGAAAATCACCGCGATCATTTCCGTTTCCTCCGTTTAGAGCGTGGCGGGCGTCAGCCCCCAGTGACGCATGTACGGGCGTCTGAACACAGGGTTGATCGTGTGATTGCGATCAACCCTGATACGCTATAAAGGTCCGATCTATCCTTAAACCATGCCCGGGGCGGATTGAAAAGGCGGCTGGCCAGCGCCGGCCGGGGGCCTATGACTTTTACCGAAATCCCGGCCGGGCAGGGGGGCAAAGGAGGAAAGAAATGACGGGGCGGTTGTTGCCGACGATCCTGATCTTGCCGGGAACGGTCCTGGTTTTGGTACCCGCGATCATTTTCTGGGCCGCCGCCGGTACCGGATACGCCGGCAACTGGGCGGGGCTGGGCCAGGGACAACTGTGGGCCGGTGTGGGAAGTTTGGCGGCCGGCCTGTTGCTCGCCGGCTGGACCCTGCGGCTGTTCGCCACCGTCGGCCAGGGCACGCCGGCGCCGTGGGACCCGCCGCAAAAGCTGGTGGTGCGGGGGCCTTACCGGCACGTCCGCAACCCGATGATCTCGAGCGTGCTGTTGATGCTCGCCGGCGAGGCGCTGTTGTACCAATCCTGGCCGCTGGCGGCATGGGGGCTGTTGTTCTTCGCCGCCAACGCGGTCTACTTTCCCCTGTCGGAGGAGAAAGGGTTGGAACGCCGGTTCGGCGGCGATTACCGGACCTACAAGGCCAACGTGCCGCGCTGGTTCCCGAGGATCAGGCCCTGGCAGCCCGCGGACGAATAGGGCGGACGAATGAGGACGGCCGAAAAAGCTCCGGGCCCCTTGGGGGAAAGGGGCCCGGCGGAGAGACAGGGATGAGATGGGAGAGATTGCTCTCTTGGCGCCCATATTGGCCCTTTTGACCGGCCCATGCAGTGACGGCGGTCACAGGGCGGCATTTTTTCACATTTTTTAATAAAAACGGCGGATTTCTAAGCTAATTTAATGTTTTGGAGGGGGATTTCCGGCCCTTTCGTGCTCCCCTCGGGGGAATAGGGTAAAATTCGGCCATGGCAGTGGAATTAAGCGCCGGGACGGAGTTTCAGATGTGGGTGGTCTTCGCCCTCATCCTCGGGGCCTTGGTTTTTTACCTATTCGAGCGCGCGGCGATGGAGATGACGTCGCTCGGCATCATCTGCGTGCTGTTGATATTTTTCCATTTCTTCCCGGTCGTCGGCGCCGACGGGGCGGCGGCCCTGCCTCCCGCCCGCATCCTCCAGGGCTTCGCCAATCCGGCCTTGATCACGGTGGTGGCGCTTCTGGTGATGGGCCAGGGCATGATCCGCACCGGAGTCCTGGACCGGGGCGCCGGGCTGATCCTGGGCCTTGGCGGCGGCAACGCCGGTTTGATCGTCTCCATGTTGGTGGCCCTGGTGGTGACCATTTCCGTCAGCGCGTTTCTCAACAACATTCCCGTCGTCGTCATCTTCATCCCGATCATGGAAGCCCTGGCGCACCGTTACGGCCGCTCGGTGTCGAAACTGATGATCCCGCTGAGCTACGCCGCCGTGCTGGGTGGCATGACGACGCTCATCGGATCGTCGACCAACCTTCTCGTCAATTCGGCTCTCATCGAGATGAAGGTCGCGCCGTTCTCGTTTTTCGACTTTTCCATCCCCGGACTGGTGATGGCGGCGGCGGGGCTGGGGTATGTGGTTTTTATAGCGCCCCGGTTGCTGCCGGACCGGGCCGGACTGGCTGATGACATGAGCGACGAAACCGGCAGGCATTTCGTCGCCCAGATCACCGTTTCGGCGGATTCCAAGCTGGTTGGCAAGGGCGCGCCGGGAGGGCATTTCGCCAGCCTGCCGGAAAAGACCCTGCGCCTGGTGCAGCGGGGCGAACGGGCGATCCTGCCGCCGTTCGAGGATTACCTCGTCCGGCCCGGCGACGTGCTGGTGGTGGCTGCGACCCGCAAGGCGCTGGCCAAATTCCTGGCCGGTGATCCGGGCCTGCTCTATCCCAACCTGGAAGAGGGCCGTTCGTTCCCTTCCGATACGGACCGGGGCGGGCGCTGGCAGGAAGGCGGCCAGACCCTGGCCGAGGTCATGGTCGCGCCGGCGTCCGTCATGAAGGGCCAGACCCTGCCGCAGATCGGGTTCCGCTATAAGACCCATTGCATCGTGCTCGGCATCCAGCGCCGGTCCCGGATGATCCGCCAGCGGCTCACCGATATCCGGCTAGAGCCCGGAGACGTGCTTCTAGTCCAGGGGCAGCCCGACGACGTGGCGGCGCTGCGACGCCACCGGGACGTGGTGTTGCTGGAATGGTCGGCCGAGGAACTGCCGGCGCTCGACCATGCCAAGCGGGCGACGGTGATTTTTCTTTCCGTCGTCGCCCTGGCGGCATCCGGCGCGGTGCCGATCGTCGTCGCGGCGCTGACCGGCGCTGCGGCTTTGGTGGCGTTCGGCGTGCTCAACGTGCGCCAGGCGTTCCAGGCCGTGGATCCCAAAATCGTCACCACCATCGCTTCGGCCTTGGCGCTGGGCGTCGCCTTGCAGGAAACCGGCGGCGCCCGTTACCTGGCGCATGGGTTGGTGACGGCGTTTCAGGGTGCATCGCCGGCCACCATATTGTCGCTGTTTTTTCTGTTGGTGGCCGGGCTGTCCAACATCATCAGCACCAAGACGGCGGCGGTGCTATTCACGCCGATCGCCGTCGACCTGGCGATAGAGCTGGGGGTGGAGCCGCATGTCTTCGCCGTCGCCGTGATCTTCGCTGCCAACTGTTCCTTCGCCTCGCCGCTGGGTTATCAGACCAACCTTCTGGTGATGGGACCGGGGCATTACAAGTTCACCGACTTCGCCCGCGCTGGGCTGCCGCTGATCGTCCTGTTGTGGGCGGCGTTTTCGCTGTTCGCGCCCTGGTATTACGGGATTTAGACCAACAGCAAGAAGGGCTTTCTCCGGCCCCTTATTTGCCCCGGCGAGCTTGTTGAGCCGGCCGGCGATTTGGGGCAACGGCAAAACGTGGCTGCACAGCCCGGCCTGGGCGACGGCCCGGGGCATGCCCCAGACGACGCTGGTCTCCTCATTCTGGGTGATGACGGTGCCGCCGGCCTCGGCGATTTTCCGCGATCCGGCCTCACCGTCGCTACCCATGCCGGTCAGCACCGTGACCAGAATCTTGGCGCCGAAAATCCCTGCGGCGCTCCGGAACAGAGGATCGGCGGACGGGCGGCAGAAATTCTCCGGCGGGTCGTCGTTGATGCGGACGCGCACGGCGTCGCCGTCTTGTTCCAGGACCATGTGCTTGTCCCCCGGGGCCACATAGACGTGGCCGGGTTCCAGGATTTCCCCGTCCTTGCCCTCGCCCGAGGGGCGGCCGCACTTCTTTTCGATGTTCTCGGCCAGGGCCGCGGTGAAGGCCGGCGGCATATGCTGGGCGATAAGGATCGGTGCCGTCACCGAGGGGGACAGACCTTCGAGCACAGTCAAAAGCGCCGTCGGGCCGCCGGTGGAACTGGTGATCAGCAATATTTCCGGCGCAAGCTTGGATTCCCGGCGCAGCTCGATGGTCTTGGCCGGGGCTTCCGGGGCTTTCTTAAGGCCCCGGCGATGAAATCAGGGGCGCCGACGACCATCGCCTGGACGGGATCGTTGCCTGTTTCGGTGGCTGGCGGAGATGTCGGTGTCATGGAGAAAAGTTGTTTAGTGTCGAAACGGCCGAGACACAAGGCTTTTGCGAAAAACGGGCGCCCCCGAACGCCGTCCTTGACCGGCCGGGGGGGCCTGCCTATAAGGACCGCGGGCCACGGCCCCCCAACGGGCCGCGACCTTCTGCAAGGAAGGAGCAAAATTGTGAACGCCAACCCGAAGCCGGACGTGCGTCCAGCGAACCCCCGTTTTTCATCCGGTCCCTGCGCCAAACGCCCCGGCTGGTCCGTTTCCGGCCTCGGGGACGCCTTCGTCGGCCGCTCGCACCGCCACGCCATCGGCAAGGCGCGCCTGCGGGAAGTCATCGAGCGCACCCGCGCCCAGCTTTCGATCCCCGACGGCCACCTCATCGGCATCGTTCCCGGCTCCGAGACCGGGGCCATGGAGATGGCGCTGTGGTCGCTCCTGGGCGCGCGCGGCGTCGACGTGCTGAGTTGGGAGAACTTCGGCGATACCTGGGCCAAGGACGTCCGCGATCATTTAAAGCTCGACGACGTGCGGGTGCTGGAAGCGCCTTATGGTGAACTGCCGGACCTGAGCGCCGTCGATTTCGACCGCGACGTGGTTTTCTGCTGGAACGGCACCACGTCGGGCGTCTGTGTCCCCGACGGCGACTGGATCGCCGCCGGCCGGGACGGCCTGACCCTGTGCGACGCCACGTCGGCCGTCTTCGCCATGGACCTGGCGTGGGACAAGCTCGACGTCGCCACCTGGTCGTGGCAGAAGGTGATGGGCGGCGAGGGCGGGCACGGCATGCTGGTGCTATCGCCCCGTGCCGTCGAACGGCTGCAAAACTATACCCCGCCGTGGCCGCTGCCGAAGGTCTTCCGCCTGACCCAGGGCGGCAAGCTCAACGCGGAAGTCTTCGAGGGCGTCACCATCAACACGCCGTCCATGCTCTGCGTCGAGGACGCGCTCGACAGCCTCAAATGGATTGAATCCGTCGGCGGCGCCAAGGGCATGATGGCGCGGACGGATGCCAACTACGCGGTCCTCGAAGCCTGGGTCGAGGCTTCCTCCTGGGCCGGTTTCCTGGCCCAGGACCCGGCCAGCCGGTCGCACACCTCAGTCTGCCTCAGCGTAACCGATCCGTGGCTGGAGACCCAGGACGACGGCTTCAAGGCCGGGCTCGGCAAGCGCCTGGCGGCGCTGCTCGACGGCGAAGACGCGGCCTATGACATCCCGTCTTACCGCTCCGCGCCATCGGGGCTCCGGATCTGGGCCGGGGCGACGGTGGAAACGGCCGACCTGGAGGCCCTGCTGCCGTGGCTCGACTGGGCGTGGGCGGCGCTGAAGGCGGAAGGAGAGGAAAATGGGTAAGTCAAAAGCGAAGCGTAGAGTCCTGATCGCTGACGACATGAGCCCCCTGGCCCAGGAATGCTTCAAACAGGCCGGCATCGAGGTCGACGTCAAGACCGGGCTCGACAAGCAAGGGCTCGGCGCCATCATCGGCGGCTACGACGGGCTGGTGGTGCGTTCAGCGACCAAGGTGACGTCGAAGGTTCTGGAGGCGGCGGACAACCTCAAGGTCATCGGGCGGGCCGGCATCGGCGTCGACAACATCGACGTCGAGGCCGCCACCGCCAAGGGCATCGTCGTCATGAACACGCCGTTCGGCAATTCCATCACCACCGCCGAGCACGCGATTTCGTTGATGCTGGCCGTGGCCCGGCAGATCCCCCAGGCCAACGCCTCGACCCACGCTGGCAAGTGGGAAAAATCACGCTTCATGGGCGTCGAGCTGATGGGCAAGACGCTCGGCATCATCGGCTGCGGCAATATCGGCTCGGTGGTCGCCGACCGGGCCCAGGGCCTGAAGATGAAGGTCATCGCCTACGATCCGTTCCTGACCGAGGAACGCGCCGATGACCTGGGAGTCGAGAAAGTGGAATTGGCGGCATTGTTCAAGCGCGCCGACTTCATCAGCCTGCACACGCCGCTGACCGACGCCACCCGTTCCATCATCGACGCCAAGGCGATCAGGAAGATGAAAAAGAGCGTGCGCATCATCAACTGCGCGCGCGGCGGCCTGATCGTCGAGAAGGACCTGAAAAAGGCGCTGGAAAAAGGCGACGTGGCCGGCGCGGCGCTCGACGTGTTCGCCCACGAGCCGGCCCTGGAAAACCCGCTGTTCGGCATCGACAACGTGCTCGCCACGCCGCACATGGGCGCCGCGACGACGGAGGCCCAGGAAAAGGTGGCCCTGCAGATCGCCGAGCAGATGGCCGATTTCCTGGCCACCGGGGCCGTCGCCAACGCGCTCAACATGGCCTCCGTGTCGGCCGAGGAGGCGCCGGCGCTGAAACCCTACATGACGCTGGCCCATCAACTGGGCAGCTTCGCCGGCCAGGCGACGCGCTCGGCGGTCAAGGAGGTCACCATCGCCTACGAAGGGCTGTGCGGCGACCTCAACTGCCGCCCGCTGACGGCGGTGGTGCTGCAGGGGCTGTTGTCGCCGTTGATGGAAGACGTCAACATGGTCAACGCGCCGGCCATCGCCAAGGAGCGCAACATCCACGTGCGCGAGGTGCGCTCCGGCAAGGCCGGGGCCTTTCAGACCCTGGTGACGCTGACGGTGACGACGGAAACCCAGATCCGCTCCATCGCCGGGACGCTGTTCAACGAGGAGCCCCGCGTAGTCCGGATCAAGGGCATTCCCATCGACGCCAAACTAGGTCCGAACATGCTCTACCTCACCAACGAGGACAAACCGGGGATCATCGGCGGCGTCGGCACCATCCTCGGCGACGCCGGGGTCAACATCGCCACCTTCCACCTGGGCCGGTCCCAAGAAGGCGGCGACGCCATCGCCCTGATCGAGATCGACGGCAAGCCGGCCGACGAACTGGTGCGCAAGATCGCGGCCCTGGAAAGCGTCACCCAGGCGATCCCGATGACGTTTTAGGGGAGGGCGCGTCCTGGAGGACGGCGACCACCTGGCGGTGTGGCCGCCAGTGGTGGGGGCAAAAAAGAATCGGCGGGTAGGGGAGCTTTCCCAGGACCCACAATCATTTTCACCGACAGACCGGGCGGGGCCGGCGAATGTCCGGTTACTGACTCATAGCGGACCTTACCCCGAGACCGTGTTTACTTCTGCTAATAGCCAGGAGGCGGATGTTTTTAAATTGTGCAATTACAAAGTGTTGAGATATCGTTTTAAGTCAAGTTCCGGTGATGGTGCTTGCCAACGCACCAGACGGCTGCTTCAGCACACCTGCGTCGAAAGCCAAAAAGCTGGCGAAGGCATTCACGGGTTCCTCCTCCGTCGATTTAAAAGTATATGGCGACGGGGGCCCAGGGTCTGGCGGTTGCAAGTGGGGAGGTCCACATCATTTTGCAGGGTTTGAAAGTGATGTTGAAGCCGCCATCATGGGGTTCATACAGGCAAATTCCAAATAGCCACTTCGGGTCAAAAGCAGACCTCGGATTCCGCCGTCAAATATGTCCGCTAAGGGGTCATTAGCAGACATAAATCGCACCCTTCGGTTATATCTGCTTTCAAGGGCAAAGCGGACATCACCGGGAGAACTGTCCCCGCTTCGGCGGGGTTTTTCTTTACGTCCGCCGCCTGAATAAACGAAGCCGCGCAATTAACCTTGGCCCCACCAGAATCGCGGGGTTATCCTTTCCGCCAAACAGAGGACAGTAAAATGGAAAAACCGAGGGAGCCGCTTCTTGATCTTTGGGACGAGTGGAACCGCCTTGACGCCGAGATCGAGGCGCGACGGGAAGATCCCTCCGAAACGGAGATGATAGGCTGGGGCAAACGAAGAGAGGAAATTGTAAAGCAAATGGCGAAGCACGTTCCCCTGACGCCAGAAAGCGCGGCAGTGCTGGTTCAGCTTTTAACGTACTGGGCCAAGTGTCATAGCTGGCCGTTTGACGACCAGCCGGAAAGGATTTTAACAAACCTTGGCACCTGGATTGAGGGCGGGCAGGAATAACTTGAATCTGATCGATGCGTCCCAATATTGAATGGCAGGGTGACTGGGAAATCATCTTGGATCTCCCAACCTTTCCCCTTCATCCCCGTAGAACTTAACCGGCCCCGTGTGGGCCGGTTTTTTGCGAGCCTATGTCCGCTTTGGGTCATTAGCAGACATAAATCGTACCCTTCGGTTATGTCTGCTGTCGGGGGTAAAGCAGACACTATTCACTGAGCCGATGAACATCTGTTCATAGTCAAAAGCTGCCCTCCGCCCTGCGGCCCCAAGCCTCCCGCCTTCGCAAAGCCCGCTTCGGCGGGCGAAGGAAGGTCGGGTGACGGGCCGTACAACTTCGGGAGGCGGGCGGACTTTCGGTTAATCGGCCCGCCCCATTGAAAATCCCGACGATCGAGCTTATGTTCATCTTTCGTTCTTTATATAAAAATCGCTCTTTGACATCATGAATAGGAGATAACGGCCTAACCGCCGGTCCGATTCCCGCCGGGGCGGGGAAGGGTGTTTGTGTTCTTTGGAAAAGCTTGTTCGTCGCTAATTGCCGGGGGATTTTCGGGAGAAACACCACCCCCCCCAGCTACCCGACAAGTACCCGATAACCACCAAATGTCCACCCGATGCTTACCGTTTGCACACCGGATGCCGACCGATGCCGACCCTTACCCACCGTGGAAAAACCGGGGAGCCCTCAGCCCCTCTATAAAGAGCCGCCCC
>PTLK01000062.1 GCA_002938075.1 Alphaproteobacteria bacterium MarineAlpha3_Bin3 | reverse complement strand
CAGGTTTGTGTCGGAACGCAACAAGGCCCAGCGGTTGATACGCCCCATACCCGGCATGGCGTTGTTCTTCCCGTCCTATTTCTGGCACGGGGTACGGCCCTACGAAAAGGAAGCGATCCGCCATTCCATGGCCTTCGATGTTATTTAAGCTTGATGTTGGGCGCGGTTGGAATTGAACCAGCGGCCCCCGCCGTGTCAAGAAAAAGGCCAGGGGGTAAAATTATGTCGAAGGCGACGGGCGGATGCGGTCAACTTTTAATCCCCCGGGGCCGGTTTTTCTGGAAAAACCCGGCGCACCGGCGTATAGGAGCGGTCAACCTGCCTTCGCCGAAGCGAAACTCCGGCTTCGCGCAGGCAGGCGACCTGGGAAAACCCGAAAAAGAGTTTTTGACATGGCCAGGAAATGGGCGCCGGACAGTTGGCGCGGCAAACCGATCCGCCAGGTGCCAGAATACCCGGACGAGAGCGCGATGGAAACGGTGGAAAAGCAACTCCGCCGCATGCCGCCGCTGGTCTTCGCCGGCGAGGCCCGCAACCTGAAACGCCAACTCGGCCGGGTCGCCGAAGGCCAGGCGTTCGTGCTGCAGGGCGGCGACTGCGCCGAGAGCTTCGCCGAGTTCCACCCCGACAACATCCGCGATACCTTCAGGGTGCTGTTGCAGATGGCCGTGGTGCTGACCTTCGGCGCGGCGCTGCCGGTGGTCAAGGTCGGCCGCCTGGCCGGACAGTTCGTCAAACCCAGATCCGAGCCGACGGAAACCATCGAAGGCAAGACCCTGCCGAGTTACCGCGGCGACATGGTCAACGCCATGGAGTTCACGGAGGAAGCCCGCACGCCGGACCCGGACCGGTTGATGCAGGGCTACAACCAGTCGGCGGCGACCCTAAACCTGATCCGCGCCTTCGCCCAGGGCGGCTACGCCGACCTGCACAAGGTCCATCAATGGAACCTGGGCTTCGTCGCCGACAGCGCCTTGGGCGAGCGTTACAAGGACCTGGCCGACCGGCTCGACGAAACGCTGGCGTTCATGGCCGCCTGCGGGCTGACCTCGGAAACGACGCCGCAGATCCGCGAGACCGATTTCTTCACCTCGCACGAAGGGCTGCTGCTGAACTACGAACAGGCCATGACCCGCGTCGATTCGACCTCCGGCGACTGGTACGACACTTCGGCCCACCTGCTGTGGATCGGCGACCGCACCCGGCAGCTTGACGGCGCCCACGTCGAATTCATGCGCGGCATCGCCAACCCGCTGGCCTTCAAGGCCGGGCCGTCAACCGACGCCGACGAGATGCTGAAACTCATCGACATCCTCAACCCCGGGAACGAGCCCGGCCGGCTGACGATCATTTCGCGCATGGGCGCGGACAAGGTGGAAACCCTGCTGCCGCCGTTGATCCGCGCCGTCGAGGCCGAGGGCAAGAAGGTGGTCTGGGTCTGCGATCCCATGCACGGTAACACCGAGAAAAGCGCCACCGGCTACAAGACGCGGCCGGTCGAGAGAATCTTGGAGGAGGTCAAGGGCTTCTTCGCCGTGCATGCGGCCGAGGGTACGCATGCCGGCGGCGTCCATTTCGAGATGACCGGCCAGGACGTCACCGAATGCACCGGCGGCGCCCAGGCGATCACCGAGGCCAACCTGTCGGACCGCTATCACACCCATTGCGATCCGCGGCTGAACGCCAAGCAGGCCCTGGAGTTGGCGTTCCTGCTGGCGGAAATCCTCAAACTCGGCCGGTCCCGGGACGCCGCCAAGGCCCCCGGGCGCGTCCGGCGGGCAAACTAGTGGCCGCCGATACCGATGACAAAAGCGATGCCGATAGCGATGCCGGGGCCGATGTTGACGCCGGGGCACCGATGGAAGACCACATCCGGGGCTGGACCGATCATTATTTCCTGAAGACCAAAAAGACGGTCGAACGCTTCGGCGACAAACAGGTCACCTATGCGGTGTTCATGCGCCGGCCGGTGATCTTCGCGCCCAAGCTGATGGTAGCGTGGCTGGAAGGCGCCGCCCGGGCCCGGGGCAGTGAGTTCGATATCGAGCTCAATTACGACGAAGGCCAATGGGCCGGCGCCGGCGAGCCGCTGGCCTATATCACCGGGCCGCTATCTGGGCTGGTCGATCTGGAGACGCTTTACCTGCAGAAGCTCGGCGCCGCCTGCGTCGCCGCCAACAACGCCTTCACCATGTGCGTTGAACTGCCCCACGTCGAGTTCATGGCCATGGACGCGCGCCATTGCGCCAGCACCGAAATGGCGGAAATCATGGCCTATGCGGCCTCCGTGGGCTCCGAGGCGGCGAAAGCCCAAGTCGGCGCCAAGGGCTTCGTCGGCAACGCCACCGGCGCCACGGCGCATTTCTTCGGCCGCGACGGCGGCCTCGGCACCATGCCCCACGTGCTGATCGGCTATGCCGGATCGACGTTGAAGGCGGCCGAGATGTTCGCAGACACCTTCCCCGGCGAGCCGATCACCGTGCTGGTGGATTACTACGGCCGCGAAATCACCGACGCCCTCACCGTCTGCCGCCGGTTCCCGGAAATGGTGTCTGCGGGGGATTTGAGCCTGCGCCTCGATACCCACGGCGGGCGCTTCATCGAGGACCTGGACACCCAGGAATCCTACGCCGTGCTCGAACGTCACGCCCCGGTGGCGGTGCGCCGCTACCGCTCGGAACGGGAGCTCAGGACGCTCACCGGGACCGGGGTGTCGGCGGCGGCGATTTTCTATTTCCGCGAACAACTGGACGAGGCCGGGTTCGATAAGGTGAGGATCGTCGCCTCGTCCGGGTTCGACGTCGCCAAGTGCCGGGTCATGGCCGACGTCGGGGCGCCGATGGACGTCATCGGCACCGGGTCGTTCCTGCCCGAAAACTGGGCCGAGACCTTCGCCACCGCCGACGCCATCGCCTATGACGGCAAGCCGGACGTCAAGGTGGGGCGGGAGTTCCTGCTTAAACGGAAGGGGCGGCCCCAGGGCACGGCCACGGAATGAACAGCCCCGGGACGGCCCCCGGGACGTCAAAGGTCACTCTTTGATCCTGGTCAGGATGTCGAACAGGTCGGCGCAGGTGTCGGCGCCGAAACGCTTGGTGATCCGCATCTTGCCGTTGTCGGTCTCGAGGTTGGCGCTGAGGTCGGTCAACAGCGCGCTCAGGAACTTCTTTAAACCTGCGTGGTTCAGTTCCCACCCGGCGGCGGCGCCGATGCTCGGTTCCGGGGGCGTCAGGTGGTTGTTGATCAGGTCGATAAACCATTCGGCGCGTTTGTCGAAATCCTCGAAATAGCCGGCGATGCCGACCTCGGCGTCGAGGCTGACGGTCTCGGCCACCTCGTCGGCGTAGACGTCGTCCCAGTTAAACACGCTCTTGCCGCCGGCCTTGACCTTGTCGACGATGGTGCGGATTTTCTGCTGGTATTTCTCCACCACCTCCGTCCCCAGCATCATGCCGAGGGCGACGAAAAAACCGGGCAGCATGCGCCGCGACAGGTCGTCGGGGCCGATCTCGCCACTTTCCCGGAACAGGTTGGAGAACTTCTTCACCATCAGGCGGTCGAAGGGGTAATTGCGCTGCTGTTCCCAGACCGCCCTCTCGCGGGCCTTGACGTAGACCTCGAAGGATTGCTCGAACACCGACGACAAGGCCTCCACCTGGCGGTTGAAATCCGCCTGCATGGTTTCCAGGTCCCGGGACGTAAGATGCCCGCCCCGGGCCTCGGCTTCCGCCTTCAGCTTGTCGACAAGGGCGGTGACCACGGTATCGGCCAGCGCCTTGCTGACATCCTTCGGCGAGCTCATGTCCATGGGCGGGCTTTCGGGCGCCGGGGCCGGAGAAGGGGCCGGGGCGGGCGCCGGCACAGGTTGAGCCGGCGGAGGCGCGGCGGGAGGCGGGGGCGTGCCGGAACCCATGCCGGGATCGGAATCGGTGCGTCGATAGCCCCCGGCCTCGGGGGTGAAAAACTCCGCCTCCCCTTCATCATCTTTCGTTTGCGGAGCCTGTGAAGGATCCGACGGTATGATCGGCTTTGCCATGGCCCCCATAGATTATGTGCATCCGGCGGGGATTTCCACCCGCATGACGGCCTTTCCCGGCGGCCAGGGCGTCGTTGACAGTTTTCGGGCGCCCGCCCATGATCGCCCGGAAATCCTGATCCATTAAATACTTAACAAGCCCATGCCATTCCCATGACCGAGACCCTTGCCATAGCCCTGGCGCAGATCAATCCGACCGTCGGCGATATCGACGGCAACCTGGACCGCATCCGCGCCGCCCGAGCCGAGGCGGCGGAAACCGGCGCCGATCTGGTGATCTGCGGGGAGCTTGCGGTTTCCGGCTACCCGCCCGAGGACCTTGTCCTCAAGCGCGCCTTCCAGGACGCCGTCGAGGAAGGCGTCAACAAACTGGCCGCCAAGACCAATGACGGCGGTCCGGGGATTCTGATCGGCACGCCATGGCGCAAGGATGGCCTGCTTTACAACGCCGCCGTGCTGCTCGACGGAGGCGACGTCGCCGCCGTCCGGTTCAAGCACGACCTGCCCAATTACGGCGTCTTCGACGAAAAACGGATCTTCGAGACCGGCCCGTTGCCGGGGCCGGTGTCGTTTAGGGACGTGCGCTTAGGGATAATGATCTGCGAGGACATGTGGGCCCAGGACGTTACCGAATGCCTGGACGAATCGGGGGCCGAGATCCTGATTGTCATCAACGGCTCGCCGTTCGAGATCGACAAGCCCGACGACCGGCTCAACTACGCCGTTTCCCGGATTACGGAATCCTGCCTGCCGCTAATCTACGTCAACATCGTCGGCGGCCAGGACGAGCTGGTCTTCGATGGCGCGTCGTTCGTCCTCGGCGCCGACAACAAGTTGTTGGCCAAGGCGCCGTCATGGACCGAGGACGTGGTCGTCACCCAATGGAACCGCTCGGGCGAAAGCTGGACGTGCGAGGAAGCCGCCATCGCCACGGCCCCGGGATTGACCGAATCCATCTACCGGGCGCTGGTCCTGGGGCTTCGCGATTACGTCGGCAAGAACGGCTTTCCCGGCGTCCTGATCGGCCTGTCGGGCGGCATAGATAGTGCGCTCACCGCCGCCGTCGCCGTCGATGCGCTGGGTTCCGACGAGGTCCATTGCGTCCTCATGCCGTCGCCCTATACGTCGGACGACAGCCTCGAAGACGCGGCCGAGACGGCGGGCAACCTCGGCGTTAAGCTGGACACCATCGCCATCGACCCGGCGATGCAGGCGTTCGAGGGCATGCTCGCCGACGCCTTCGAGGGCCGGGACGCCGACGAGACGGAGGAAAACATCCAGGCCCGGGCCCGCGGCCTGACGCTGATGGCGCTGTCCAACAAGCACGGGTTCATGGTCCTCAGTACCGGCAACAAATCGGAAATGTCGGTCGGCTACGCGACGCTCTACGGCGACATGTGCGGCGGCTTTTCGGTCCTCAAGGACGTCTACAAGACCACGGTCTTCGAGCTCGCCCGCTGGCGCAACGAAAACAGGCCCGAAGGCCTCGAAGGCCCAGATGGCGTTGTCACGCCTAAGCGCGTCATCACCAAGCCGCCGAGCGCCGAACTTAAACCCAACCAGACCGACCAGGACACGCTGCCGCCCTATGACATGCTGGACGCCATCCTCAAGTGCCTGATCGAGGAGGAAATGTCGCTGGATGACATCACCGCCCAAGGTCACGATGCGGAAACCGCCGAGGCGGTCTGGCACATGCTGGACCGGGCCGAATACAAGCGCCGCCAAGCACCGCCGGGGGTCAAGATTACCGCGCGCGCCTTCGGCCGCGACCGCCGTTATCCGCTGACCAACCGCTTCACCGGCAAAGTTTGAACCGGGGCCATGGCGTTACACATCCACGATACGCTGAGGGGCAAGAAGGTTAAGTTCACGCCCCGCAAAAAGGGCGAGGTGCGCATGTACGTCTGCGGGCCGACGGTCTATGACTTAGCCCATATCGGCAATGCGCGCCCGGTGGTCGTGTTCGACGTCTTCACCCGGTTGCTCAGGTGGCTCTACCCAAAAGTCACCTACGTCCGCAACATTACCGACGTCGACGACAAGATCAACGCGGCGGCCAAGGAAACGGGCGAATCCATCCAGGCGATTACCGAGCGGACGACGAAAATCTTCCATGACGACATGGCGGCGCTGGGGAACCTGCCGCCGGACCACGAGCCCCGCGCCACCCAACACATCGACGCCATGATCGAATTGGTGGCCAAGCTGCTCGAAAGCGGCAACGCCTATGAGGCGCCAGGGGAAGCCAAGGGCCACGTTCTTTTCAGTGTGCCGTCAATGCCGGACTACGGGAAATTGTCGAAGCTGAAGCGCGACGACCTGGTGGCCGGGGCCCGGGTCGAGGTGGCGCCCTATAAACAAGACCTCGCCGATTTCGTTTTGTGGAAGCCGTCTCCCATCGAAGACGACCTGCCCGGATGGGACAGTCCCTGGGGCCGTGGCCGGCCCGGCTGGCACCTGGAATGCTCAGTGATGAGCGAGAAGTTCCTCGGCCCCGAATTCGACATCCACGGTGGCGGCCAGGACCTGATCTTCCCCCACCATGAGAACGAGATCGCCCAATCGACCTGCACCGGCGGCTTCGCCTTTGCCAAATACTGGATGCACAACGGCTACCTGATGGCCGAGGGCGAGAAGATGTCGAAAAGCCTCGGCAACTTCTACACCGTGCATGAACTGCTCGACGAATTCCCCGGCGAGGCAATCAGATTGGCGCTGCTCAAGACCCACTACCGACAACCGCTGGACTTCACCAAGGACGGCCTTGCCGAGGCGAAGCGAGAGCTTGATGGGTTCTACGGGGCGCTTCGGGGCGTCGACGCCAGCGCCGAAGCCGGACAGGAAACGCCCGACATCATTGAGGCAATGTCGGACGACCTGAACACGCCTTTGGCGCTTTCCCATCTCCACGAGCTGGCAGGCGACCTCAACAAAGCCGAAGGCGGTCAAAAACCCGAAGCCGGGAGCCGACTGCTTTCGGCGGCGTGGCTTTTGGGTCTGCTTGGGCAGGACCCGGAAGCCTGGTTCAAGGGCGAAGCGTCCGAAGGCGGGTTGGACGACGCCACCATCGACGCCCTGATCGCCGAGCGCGACCGGACCCGCGAAAACAAGGAATTCAAGCGCGGCGACGAAATCCGCGACCAACTGGAAGCCCGGGGGATTCTGCTCGAGGACGGAGCCCAAGGTACCACCTGGAAACGAAAGTAGGCCGTCTACCCGCAAATGCCTTGAAGCGCCCGCCACTGGTCGCCGGTGAGCGCTGGGCGTGAGGTTTCGGTTGCCGCCCCGGCCTTCCTTACCTCTTGTAGGCGCTCGTCATTCCAGGGATGGGTGCTGAACAGTGTCACCGCGCGTTCAGCCGCCTTGTCCATCCTATCCCCGCCCTCAACCGTTTTTCCCGCCTCGGCCGTCAACCGCTCGAAGAACCGCTCCAGGCCCTTAGGTGTAATGGCGGCTTGGCGGAGGATTTCCAGGGCGATGGCGTCGGCGGTGCGTTCGTCTTCGCGGCTGTAGGAAAAGGCGATCAGGGTGCCGCCCAACTGCACCAAGGCATCGACGATGTCGGAATCGCCGCCGACGACCAGGTCCAGCAACACCGAGATGCCGGTGATGCGGATGGCTCCGGCCAAGGGGTGGCGTTCGATCACGTGGCCTATTTCGTGGGCTAGGATTCCGGCCAGTTCCTCGGGCGATTCCAGGGTATCGAGAAGGCCCCGCATGACGACGATGTGCCCCCCGGGAACGGCGAAGGCGTTATTGACCGGACTGTCGGCCACGGTGACGTCGAAAACGTATTCCGTGTTGAGGTGTCCGGCGAGACGGCCGGTCAGCGTCTCCAGGGCGGCCCGGCCCGGCGGCGCCTCACAGGCCTTGGCGTGGCCTGTGATGTTGGCCTTGACGGCAGCGCCGATCTCTTCCTCCCAGCTTATCGGGACGGCGGCGGCGATGGGGCCGGACAGGCGCGGGATTCCGTAGGCCAAGAACATCCCCACCAGGACCAGCAGCCCCGCCGCCAGCCCCGCCTGGACCCAGGTCCTGCCCCGGCCAAGGGCATGGCGGGCCAGGTGCGGCGCAAAGCGGCCCAGAAGTTCGGCGAAATCAGGGTCGTCGACCATCAGACGGGCATCGGGATTGCCGCCAGAGTTGAGTTGCACGGGTTGGCCGGGGCGAAGCCGTGCCGCCGCCGTTAGGTCCCCATAGGTCCAAAGGCCGAACCAGCCGCCGCCGTCTTCCTTTGCGCTCTCGATAGTAATGCCCTGGGGGGTCAGGGTAATGACGGCTTTCCGCTTGGCCGCGGTTTGGCCGTTGAAAAACCAAGCCGGAAAGGTCCGTCCTTCGTTAGTACTAAATGGCATCGATATCGAAGGCATCGGCTAGCCCCTCGCCCGTCGTCGGCCGGCTTTCCGTGCTTCTGCGGATGTCCTCGAAATCGGCCGTGCCGGTGGCGCTGAGCCGGTCGCAGAAATAGCGGAACTTACGCATCTGCGTGAAAGGCAGGCCGAAGCCCAGCGTCAGCACCATGATCAGCATATTGCCCAGCACCAGAAGGATCAGGCTGCCGGTGGTGGCGTCGAAGGTGAAGTTCAGGCCCTCGTAACGGGCGCACGACGCCATGTAGCCCATTTCGCCGGCCTGATAGAAGGCCATTAACGGCGGCACCATCAACACAAGGATAAGAGGCAAAAATGCCTCCAAGCCAGGAATATGAATGGCCATTCCCACAAAAACCGTAACGGAAATCAAGCCGATCATAAGCCCCCATGTCTGAGCGAAGCGTTTGTAGAGGGGGCCGGGGCCGCCCTCGAAGGTGAACCGCCGGTCGCCGAACCAGGTGTTGTTCATCATCAACGACATCAGGTTCATGTTCTGCCACGGATAGGTCCAACCCAGGGACAGCGGCAAAAGAATATAAAAGCCCAGGGTCCTCCGTCCGTATTTCGAGGCCGGGCCAGTCTGGGCGCCGCGGATGCCGTGCCACAGGGTGCGGCTGAGGCGGTAGCGCCGGGCCCGGTATTGGGCGATTCCGACGAGAAACAGGATCAGGGCAAAAAAGACGAGCTGGAAAAGGATGTAAAACCAACCCCCATCCTCGGCCCAAAAAACGTCAACGATTGAACTGACGGCGCCCAAGGGAATTAACACGGCAAAGAGGACGGTCATGAAGCCCTTGAACAGCTCCTCGCCGGTGCCGGTGTATTCCAGGGGATCGCCCAAAAGGGAGGTTTGCCCCCAAAGATACTTGCGCACTCGGGTCT
>PTLK01000061.1 GCA_002938075.1 Alphaproteobacteria bacterium MarineAlpha3_Bin3 | reverse complement strand
TACGACCAGATGCCGGAGCCCCGTTGGGTGATCGCCATGGGCACCTGCGCCATATCCGGCGGCGTCTACAACACCTACTCCGTGGTCCAGGGCTCGGAGCTGATCCTGCCCGTGGACGTTCACGTGGCGGGCTGCCCGCCGAGGCCGGAGGCCCTCATGCATGGCATCCTCATGCTCCAGGAGAAGATCCAGAAGTCCCGCGTGCTGAGAAAGGACGAATCAGAAGAAGTGATCATGGTGGGGTAGCCGTGGGCGGACCGGCTTTGCACCAGAAAATAGGGGAGCGTTTCGACGGCCGGGTACTGGACGGGGGCGCCCCCGACGGCATGCAGACTTTCCTGGTCGAGCCGGACCTCATCGTCGAGGTTTGCCGCTTCCTCAAGGAGGATCCGGAACTCCGCTTCGATTTTCTCGCCGACGTGTGCGGGGTCGACCACTACCCTGAGGAAAACCGTTTCGAAGTGGTCTACCACCTCTATTCCATCCCCTTCATTATGCGGGCGCGGCTCAAATGCAGGGCCGGCGATCCGCCGAAGGTGCCGACCGTGACGGGCGTCTGGAGAACCGCCAACTGGCACGAGCGCGAGACCTACGACATGTACGGAATTCAGTTCGACGGCCATCCCGACCTGCGCAGAATCTACATGTGGGAGGAATTCGAGGGCTTCCCCATGCGCAAGGATTTTCCCTTGAAAGGCTACAAGGACGCCTACAACCCCTTTGGAGAGGATATAGACGCGGGCGGGCGAGATGACTGACGTAACCATTCTGACCGAGAACAAGAAACCCGGCGGCGGCAGCAAGGAGGTGCTTCTCAACCTGGGGCCCCAGCACCCGAGCACCCACGGGGTCCTGAGGCTGGTCCTGGAGATGAAGGGCGAAATCGTCTCGCGCATCGATCCCTTCATCGGCTACCTGCACCGGGGAACGGAAAAGCTGGCCGAGGACTTCACCTACACCCAGATCTTCCCCCTCACGGACCGCCTCGATTACGTCTGCCCGCCGTCCAACAACCTGGGCTACGCCATGGCGGTGGAAAAGCTTCTCGGCATCGAGGCGCCGATCCGCGCCCAGTACATCCGGGTGATGATGGCGGAGCTGGCGCGCATCTCCGGACATCTTCTCATCACCGGCGCCCTACCCATGGACCTGGGCGCCATGACCGTGCTGCTCTACACCATGCGGGAGCGGGAAATGGTCATGGACCTGCTGGAGATGATCTCGGGCGTGCGCATGCATACCTCGTTTTGCCGGGTCGGCGGTGTGCGCGAGGACCTGCCCGAGGGATTCACCGAGCGGGTCGCGGAATTCTGCAAGGTCTTTCCCCAGCGCATCGCCGACTACGAACGGCTGATCGCCAAGAACCGGGTGTTCCTGAAGCGGACCAAGGACGTCGGTGTGATCTCGCCGGAGCTGGCCATCGACATGGGGCTGAGCGGCCCCAACCTGCGGGCCTCTGGCGTCGATTGGGACATCCGCCGGGACAGTCCCTATGAAATCTACGACCGGCTTGATTTCAACGTCATCGTCCGCGATGGCGGCGATTGCTACGGCCGCTGGGATTGCCGGATGGAGGAAATGAGGGAAAGCACCCGCATCATCGAGCAGTGCATGAGGGACATGCCGGAAGGGCCGTTCCAGGTCGACCTGCCCCAGGTGGCGTTTCCCGTGGACAAGGAGCTGCTCCAGCGCTCCATGGAGACCCAGATCCACCATTTCGAGTTGTCGGCGTACGGGTTCAAGGTGCCCAAGGGCGAAGTCTACGTCGCCATCGAGGCGCCGAAGGGCGAACTCGGTTACTACATCATCAGCGACGGCAGCGAGAAACCCTTCCGCATGAAGGTGCGGGCGCCGTCCTTCGTCAATCTTCAGGCTTTACTGGGGGGCGCCACCAACATGAACTATCTCGCCGACGTGATCGCCATGCTAGGGAGTCTGGACCCGGTGCTCGCCGAAGTGGACAAATGAGGCGGGCATGGCATTGAAGAACAGTATCGAAGAGGCCGCCAAGCGCTACCCCAACCCGCGCTCGGCAATCATGCCGGCCCTTTTCCTGGCCCAGAAGGAACATGGCTTTCTGTCTGGCGACCTGCTCAAGGAAGTCGCCGGCATCCTAGACGTGCCCGAGATCTGGGTCTACGAGGTGTCCACCTTCTACGGCATGTTCCACACCGAGCCCGTCGGCAAATTCCACATCAAGATTTGCACCAACTTGTCGTGCCAGCTTCTGGAGGCCGAGAGCATGCTCGCCCACCTGGAAAAGAAACTGGCGATCGAGACCGGCGGCACCACGCCCGATGGCATGTTCACCCTATCCTCGGTAGAATGCCTGGGCGCCTGCGAGGGCGCGCCGATGATGCAGGTGAACGACGGTTACTACCACATGAACCTGACCACGGCGCGGATCGACGAGATTCTCGACGGGTTGCGCAAGGAGGCGGCGGAATAGCCGCATCAGGGAGCCATTGCCACAGCCATGTTCGAGAAAGTCCTTCTGAAGAACGCAGAAAAGCCCGACGCCCACGGGATCGAGGCCTACGAGGCCGCGGGCGGGTACCAGGCGCTGGCCAAGGTTCTGCGTGAATTCAGCCCCGACGGTCTGATCCAGCTGGTCAAGGACTCCAACCTCAAGGGCCGCGGCGGGGCCGGGTTCCCGACCGGCCTCAAGTGGGGCTTCGTGCCGAAGGATTCGGACAAGCCCAAGTATCTCTGCTGCAACGCCGACGAGAGCGAGCCGGGCACCTTCAAGGACCGGGTGATCATGGAAGGCGACCCCCATATGATGCTCGAAGGCATGGCGCTCGCTTCCTACGCCATCGGCGCCGAGGTAGCCTACCTTTACATCCGTGGAGAATTCGTTCTCTGCATCGAAAGGCTGGAAACGGCCCTGGACGAAGCCTATCGCAAAGGATATCTGGGCCGTGACATTCTTGGCTCCGGCTTCAATCTCGACATACACATGCACTTAGGCGCCGGCGCCTACATCTGCGGCGAGGAGACGGCGATGCTCGAATCCATCGAGGGACGCCGGGGCGAGCCCAAGCTCAAGCCGCCGTTCCCGGCCGTGGCGGGACTTTATGAATGCCCGACCGTCATCAACAACGTCGAGACCCTGGCCTGCTTGCCCCACATCGTCAACCGCGGCGTCGAGTGGTTCCGCGGCATCGGACCCGAGCAAAGCCCAGGACCCAAGCTCTATTGCCTGAGCGGCCACGTCCAGAAGCCCGGGGTATACGAGCTGCCGATGGGCATCTCGCTCAGGGAACTGGTCGACGACCACGCTGGCGGCGCCCGGCCTGGGCGCAAGATCAAGGCGGTCATCCCCGGCGGCGTTTCGGCCCCGATGATCCCTGAAAGCGGCCTTGACGTGACCATGGATTTCGAATCGCTGACCGCCATCGATACCATGCTGGGCTCCGCCGGCGTCATCGTCCTCGACGACGGGGACTGCATCGTCAGGGCCGCCAAAAACATCAACGAGTTCTTCCACGAAGAATCCTGCGGCAAATGCACGCCCTGCCGGGAAGGGCTGGATTGGACCGGCAAGATCCTGCACCGTATGGAGGCGGGGGAGGGCAGACAAGGGGACCTGGAACAACTCGATTTCCTGTGCGGCAGCATCTTCGGGAATTCCTTCTGCGCCCTTGGCGACGGTGCGGCCTGGGCGTTGAAGGCGGCGATAACGCAATTCAGGGACGAATTCGTCCAGCACGTCGAAGAAGGGAGATGCCCGTTCCATTGAGGCGGGCAGGGGAAAGCGCGAACGTCATGGCCAAGATCACGATCGACGGGAACACCCGGGAAGTCGCCGACGGCACCTTGATCCTCGAGGCGGCGATGGAACAAGGGATCGACATACCGACGTTCTGTTACATGGCGAGACTGGCGCCGCTGGCGTCCTGCCGCATGTGTCTGGTCGAGATCGAGGGCCAGGGCAAGCTGCAACCCTCGTGCGCGACCACGGTGGCGGACGGCATGGTGGTGAGGACGGACACCCCCCTGGTCGCGGAAACCCGGAAATCCATGCTCGAGTTGCTGCTCGCCAACCATCCCCTGGACTGCCCGGTCTGCGACAAGTCGGGGGAATGCGAACTCCAGGACCAGGTCTTCGAATACGGCGCCGGGGAGGCCCGCTTCCAGGACCAGAAGCGGGTCTTCTACTCCAAGGACATCGATCTCAACCCGGTCATCATCTTCAATGCCCAGCGCTGCATCCAATGCCAGCGCTGCGTGCGCATCTGCGAGGAAGTGGTGGGCGCGGTGGCTCTCGGCACCGTCGAGAAGGGCATGGATACCAAAGTGACCGGCTTCGAGAACAGCCTCGCCGGATGCGACCATTGCGGAAACTGCATCGAGGTCTGCCCGGTGGGCGCCCTGATGAGCACCCCCTACCGGTACAAGGCAAGGCCCTGGGACCTCAAGGAGACCGACACCATCTGCCCCTATTGCGGCACCGGCTGTCACCTCAGCATCAGCGTCCGCGACGGCCAGCTCTCCAGGGTGCGCTCCAAATACGAAACCGGCGTCAACGGCGAGACGCTGTGCGTGAAAGGCCGCTTCGGAATCGATTTTATCGACGGCGACAACAGGCTGAGGACGCCGCTGGTGCGCAAGGAGGGGGGCCTGACCGCCGTCTCCTGGGAAGAAGCGGCCGCCTTCATCGCCGAACGGGCCGATGGCGCCATCGAGAAGGGCGGCTCAGGCCTCGGCGGCCTGGCCTCGCCCCGCCTCAACAACGAAAGCCTTTATTTGTTCCAGAAACTGATGCGGACGGCGTTCCGCACCAACAGCATCGATTCGTCATCGCGCTGGTCGGCCGCCGGTCCGGGCGCCTACCAATCCCTGGAAGGACTGTTTGGCGGTCTTTACGCCAGGCGCTCCCTGCATCAGGTCCTGGAAGCCGATTGCATCCTCATCCTCGGGGCCACCGTCACCGACGAGACCCCGGTGACCGAATACATGGTCAGGGGAGTCGCCCGCAGCAGGGGAACCAAGCTGTTCATCGCCTCGGCGCGGCCGTCGCGGCTCGACTCCGAGGCCATTTCTTCATTGCGGTTCGTGCCCGGGGCCGAGGCCTATCTGCTGTCGGCACTGCTGAACGGGATCGAGGGGGCCGAGAAGACCTTCGCCAACATGGGCGCCCTGAAGAAAAGCCTGCTGAAGGCGGCGAAGACCCCGCCGCCCGAATTCGGGGAATTCCTGGAGAAGGCGAGGACGGCGTTCGGCGCCGCCGAGTCGGTCACTTTGCTCATCGGCGCCGACCTGCTTCGCTCGCCCGGCGCGGCGGCGGCGCTTTCCATGGTGCACGGCTTAGGAAGGGTCCTAGACGCCCTGGGTAAGCGAGCGGAAGTCCAGTTCCTGTTCGATCGGCCCAACCAGATGGGGGCTTGGGAGTTGGGCGTACTGCCCGGCCTGCTTCCCGGCTGGCGGCCGGTCGGCGACGCCGCTGTCCGCGCCCCGTTCGAAGAGGCCTGGGGCGCCTCCCTGCCGGCGGATTCCGGCGCCGACTTCCGCCGCATGCTGGAGCGCTCGGAGGCCGGCAAAATGGACGTGCTCTACGTGGCGGGCAGCGATCCGCTGCTCTCTTATCCCGATGGCGGTCTGGTGGAGAGCGCGCTCTCGAAGGCCAGGCTACTGATCGTCCAGGACGCCTTCATGACCGGCACCGCCCGCTTGGCCGACGTTGTGCTGCCCGCCGCCACTTTCGCGGAGGAACCGGGAACCTTCACCAACAATGAAGGCAAGGTGCAGGAGCTGCGGCCCATCCGCCGGCCGGCCTTCGAGTCCAAACCCAACGCGGAGATCTTCGCCCTTGTCGCCGAGGCGCTCGGCCGCGACCTCGGGCCGGTCTCCCCGGACGCGGTGTTCGCAGAAATCGCCCACCTGGTGCCGTCCTACCGGGGGCTGAGTCGCGACGGCCTCGGCGACGATGGATCGTATACCCGTCCCTTCGCGGAGGAGAACGGCGGCGACCTGGACGACCCGCCCCTCGCCGCGCCGCGCCGGACGAAGGGCCTGGAACTGGTGACCGGCGACAGCATGTTCCATTCCGGATATCTGTCCGGGAATTCACCGGTCCTGGGTAATCTCTCGGCCAAGGCTTACGTGGAGATGAACCCCGACGCCGCCGCCGGGCTGGAGCTCGCGGACGGGTCCGGCGTCGTCGTCAGGTCGAGCCACGGGGAAATGAAGGCGCGGCTGAAGCTCAACAAGCGCTTCCCCGCCGGCGTCGTGTTCGTCCCGGACAATTTCGCCGACGCGCGCCTGAATCGCTTGCTGAAACATGGCGAGTATCCCTGCCCGGTGGAGGTTCAGCGGGAATAAGCGGGCCCCCGGCCGGCCAGATAATTCGGCGCAATCAGGCGCCGTACTGGTCGCCAAAGACGAAGGCCTCGGTTTCCTGGATGTCTTCCTCCAGGGGCATTTTCACCGCTCCTTGGTATAAGGGGAAAAGCGGATATTTCCTCGCCGCCGCCTTTATCGGCAGGGGATCGTTCCTTGGAATCCCCGTGAATTCGTTGGGTGGCGAAATTGCCGGGCCGTTCGAGTTCCTAAGGATAAGGAAACCGATGAATCGCATCACCGTCTTCGGAGGATCAGGGTTCCTCGGCCGCCGCATCGTTCTCGGCCTGGCCGCTGGGGGGGCCGCGGTGCGTGTGGCCGTCCGCTACCCCGAACGTGCATCCCACCTCGAGGGGGCCGCAGGCAAAGGCACCGTCGAGCTCCTGCGCGCCGATGTATGGGACGAAAAATCTGTAGCCCGGGCGGTGAGGGATTCAGGATCCGTCATCAACACCGTCGGCCACTACGTGGAGAAATCCGGGGCGACCTTCGACGCTGTCCACGGACAAGGCGCCTTGCACGTGGCCCGGCAGGCGGGCGAGGCCGGCGTCCGGCGGCTGATCCATATCTCGGGTCTCGGCGCCGATCCTTCCTCGGACTCCCCTTACGTAAAGGCCCGGGGCATCGGGGAGGCCCTGGTGAGGGAAGCCTTCGTGGATGCCACCATCCTCCGGCCAAGCGTCATTTTTGGGCCCGAGGACGCCTTCTTCAACAGGCTCTTTGACATGGCACGGCTCGCCCCTGTCCTGCCCCTGTTCGGAAGGGGGCTGACGAAATTGCAGCCGGTGTTCGTAGATGATGTGGCGGAAGCCTGTGCCCGGGCCCTGGCCGACCCGGTGACGGCGGGCAAGGTTTACGAACTGGGCGGCCCCGGGGTCTACACCTACGCGGACCTGCTGCGGCTGGTCGTTGAACGGACGGGCAGGAATAGGCTTCTCCTCCCGGTTCCCTTTTTCGTCTGGGAGGGGATGGCGGCCCTCATGGCGATCCTGCCCAACCCGCCGTTGACCCAAGATCAGGTGAAGCTGATGAAAGGTGATAATGTGGTCGGGGCGGCGGCCTTGACGCTTGCTGAGCTGGGAATCGCCCCGGCGTCCGTGGAAGATATCTTGCCCACCTATGTCAACCCCGATTCTCAAGCAATCCGGTGAACGGAATAAACCCCGCCGAGGAGTCTCGAAAACAAACTAGACAGCCGCCACTTGCGTGCCGGTTGCCGGCGCTTCGGCCTTGTCATCTCGCGGCGACTGATTGCATGGTGACGGAGGCGGCGATCATGGACATGGCCAGGGCGTAGAGCATACTGTTCGAGGCCACCAATAGCCTAAGCGGCATACCATCAGTTGAAAGGACAAAACATGGTCAGCGACGTATTTATTGCCGAGGTGGAAAATGAGTTGGGACCGAACTGGAGCAATGCGGATAAAAGATTTGTTTGCGACGCCGTCTTGCGCGCCGCCGTTTCACATCTGCCGGCTGACGCCGATCGATCGCCATCCGAGGACAAAAAGGCGAAGCAGTTTTTCGATGCAATCATCGGCGCCCTGATTCTCGGCAAGGGCCCCCTTCATGGATGAGATGGCACGCCTCTATGTCGATCGCGGGATGACGAGGTAGAATTTCATAGAGCCGCTCGAGGATGAAAGTAAGCCAAAGGAAATCGAAAATGACCGGTTTGACGGGGGCCAGTTCCGCCTAGCTGTGGATGTATTGCTCCATCTGCTCGATGGTGAACTGCTGTTCGGCGATGACACTTTTAACCAAATCGCCGATCGACACCATGCCGACCAGTTCGTCGCCGTCCATGATCGGCAAGTGGCGGAAGCGCTTTGCGGTCATCAGGGCCATGCATTCGTCGACCGTCTGATCGGGCTTGACGCAAATGACGGGTGCCACCATGACGTCGCGCACCGCCGTATCGAGCGATGACTTTCCTTTCAGATAGACGTTCCGGGCATAGTCCCGTTCGGTGAAGATGCCGACGGGCTTGTCGTCCTTGATGACGATCAGGGCCCCGATGTCCTTCTCCGCCAGCATCTTGATGGCGTCCAAAACGGTGTCGTCCGGATGCACGGACCAGACGTCATGGCCCTTATCTTTGAGCAACATCTTCAATGTTGTCATCCCATAACCCTCCCGATTGGTAATATCTTACCGGCGTCTCCCAGACAAGTTTGCAAGGTTTGTCCCATTGTACTCCTCCCACGGCCATTTATGAAGGCGGACGGTGGGGGGGGGAAGGTGACGGACGGGAGCGGTGGTTTGGGAGTGTGGATTGAATGCGTATACGCAAGAAGTTGTACCAAACGGTATAGAGCGCGACTATGTTTTGACTGCCCCCCCTCACGCCCGTGACTAACAACTGCCGTTCAGACTAGAAACATCCCACATAATCGGGTGGTCTGCTTGCGTGTAAGGCATCTCCGCCTCCGCTTGTCGTTTGCGGCGCCATTCTAGGCGGGATCAGGGGAGGGTATTAACCGAACCGACCGTAGGCCCACAAAGAACTTTGATCTTTGTAGGTAAGTTTGTGGGTTAGAAGCCAAGCAAAAAGCCAATTGAATATTTCGATCTACGCGCTTAACTAAATGCGGGTTTCCTTTTAGCCAAAAGCGGACATTTTCGATGAATATTGTAAACGTCTGCTCCTGACCCTTAGCGGACCTTCATTTAATTTCCCTGTTCACCAATGTGTACCAGAATACAGGGGTTTTCGTACGTGAACGGATTCTCGGCGGAATTACGTATTAATTGCTCAACAACTCGCCCGTTCCGTTATTGATGAATCATTAATGCCGATACCTAACCAATTTAACCGTCACGAATTCTTCAGTAATCACCCTCGAGCAGACGGGCCTTTCCATCGGCAAGGTGGAAGGCCGCCGTCTGCGGCTCCGGCAGCGCCAGGGTCTCGGTCGGCGAAAGCCCCAGGTAGCGCCCGCGTAGCGCGCGGCCGGCCTGGCCGTGCGTGACTAAGACGATGGGCCGGTCGGCCGCCTGTTCGGCCAGCCAGGCGGCCAGTCGCTCGCCCGTCGCCGGGTAGTTCTCGCCGCCGCCGGGCACAGCGTAAGACCAACGGTCGGCCTCGCGGGAGG
>PTLK01000060.1 GCA_002938075.1 Alphaproteobacteria bacterium MarineAlpha3_Bin3 | reverse complement strand
AAACCGGCCGGCAAAGCGACCTTTGCCGCCTATAGCCCGACGTTGGATAAAGTTATCGGGCTTGGTTACGTGCCGGTGGAGCATTCGAAAATCGGGTCCACGTTGACCATCGTTACCGGGTCTAAAAAAGTAACCGCATCGGTCGTGGACACGCCGTTCTTCGACCCAAAAGGGGAACGCATCCGCATCTAAGCGCGTGCGATAAAGTCCTGGGCACACAAATCTTCGAAATTAACGCCCGGGTAGGGAGTGCCCACTCGAATTTGGGAGGGGCCAAGAAAAATTGCCCGCCGGGCCACAGGCATGACCACAATTTCAGGATTAGCGATTTAGGGAATACCAGCGTTCTCGGTTCAACGAGCGCCCGCTTGCCGCCCGCGGGCCGGGGCGGCGCTCAGATCTTTGAGCACGCCGCCGGCAACGACGTCCGGGCGTTCGGTACTTTAGTTGTCGTTTGGCCGACTTAGAGAAAGGCCCCCAGGACGACCAACATGATGAGCGCCACACCGGGCCAGAACACGGTCGATCGACCCATCCGGTATTCGTAGCAGCTTTAGGCATAGGCGCAGTTCTCGCTGCAACCGGGGGTCTCACAGGGCGTGAGATTGCGCTTCTTGCAGAGAGGTGTCTCCTCAACCATTGCGCTTGCACCAGTAATTTTGATCTCCTTCTGATAAAAGATTCCTTATTACATTCGTTCCCAGTGGGCTATTGATAGACAAGTTAGAGGAAAAGGGACTTGGCATAGATCAAGGATATCAAAAAATAATTCCAGCCCTTGATCTGGGCAATCTGGGTCCAAAAATCCCTTTTTGATAGAATACATCTATTAAAAAGTGATAGAATGCATCTATTACAGGACCGCGTTTATCAATAAAGAACAGATGAAAATACCGGGGGAGCGATGTTTTTTAGACAACTCCAGTACCTGACTGCCTTGGCGCAGGAGGAACATTTTGGCCGCGCGGCGGCACGCTGCAACGTTTCCCAGCCAAGCCTTTCGAGCGCCATCAAGCAACTGGAATTGACCCTTGGCGTCCCCATCGTGCTGCGCGGCAGGCGGTTTCTCGGTTTTACCAGCGAAGGCCAGAAGATCATCGAATGGGCCGAACGCGTCATCTCCCAGCGGGACGCCATGCTGGTCGAGCTTTCCGGCATGCGGGAAAACTTCGAAGGCCGGCTGCGCCTGGGCGCCATGCCCAACAGCTCGCCCGTGCTGCCGTTGTTCAGCCAGCTACTGGCCCAGAAACACCCGGGTGTCGAGGTGGATATCCAGTTCCTGGGCATCGAGGAAACCAAACTGGGCCTCAGCAACTTTTCGCTCGACGTCGGCATCACCTATCTGCAACAGGGGGAACTCAAGGGTCTGCATTCGATGCCGATCTACGACGAGCGCTTAAGCCTTCTGGTCCCCGATACCAAGGAATACGCCAAACTCTCGGCGGTTACCTGGAAAGACGCCGCGGACCTGCCACTGTGCCTGTTGGACAAGTCCATGCACGAGCGGAAGATCATCGACGACACCTTCGCCAAGGCCGGCAAGGAGCCTACGCCCTGCGTCACCGTGTCTGATTCCATCCTCAACCTGATTTTCCACGTCATGTTCGCGGGATTGGTCACCGTGATCCCGAAGCATTTCGTCCGTATGCCCGGACAGTTTCCCGGGGCCCGCGCCGTGGACCTGATCGAACCGGAAATCAGCCAGGAAGTCGGGTTGGTTTGGTCGCCGAGCGAACCGATGATGCCGATGGCGAATGTGATGATCTCGATCGTCAAAGAGCTGAAGGAATCGGGCGAGTTCGAGAAGCGTTTCGGCGACCTGCCGACCTCGGAAACGCCGCGAACAGCCGGTTCCGCCAGGACTTAGCCGCCGCCCCGCCGGCGCCGCAGGGTGAACACGGCGGCGCCGAAGACCAGCACGAACAAGGGGCCGGCCAGTAGGTTGACGACGGTCAGGCGGCGGCCGAGGCTGTCGACCTCGTTGCGTATCTGCCGGCGCACGGCGCGCAGCTTGCGGCGCACCGGCAGCAATTCCATCCGGAACTTCTTCAGGTCCTCTTTGATGCGGGATGGCATTTGGTCGATGTTGGCGCTCCCGGCGGTTTCCGAGTACGCCGCGATCCGGCCTTCGATCTCGGCGACGCGCCGCGTCAGCGCCGCCTCCTCCTCCTTGAACTTAAGCTCCGCCGCCTGGAACAGGTCGGCGACCCGGCTGAACGGGCGGTGCAGCCTGCCCCGGGAACGGATGGCGATCAGTGCCTCGTCGCCGCCGGCGTATTCGATGATGTTCAGCAGAAAGGCGAGATTGTCGTTGAGCGGCCGTACCAGCACCTTATCGCCGACGTTCGTCCGTTGCAGGGAAAACGGGTCGAACAGCCAGTCCACGTCGGCGATGACGAAGACCGGGGCCCAGGCGTCCCCCGAGCGCTGGATGTAGCGGCCCGCGTCGACGCCATCGGGCGGAGCCGCGTAGGCGCTCTCGAAGGGGCCGCGGAGCGCCGCGGCAATGACGCGGCGGATTTTGTCTGGCTTGAAGGCGAACGCCAGTTCGCGCGGGATTTTGTCAGCGAAGCCCTTGCGCGGCAAGGTGCCGCTGTTCTCCGTCGTCGTGACCAGCGCCGTCGCGCGCTCCGGAGCCAGCAGCTTGAGCGCCCCCGGCTCGACCATGAACACCTCGTTCAGGTCCGCCGTCGCCGGGTGCGACGGGGAAAGCCCGTCCGTTGGAATGCGCATCCAGAAAGGGAAACTCAATCGCGCCTGTTGCGGGTCGGCGACCACGGACGCCCGTTGGGCGTCGCCGACGATGGCCTCGCCCAGATAACGAACGCCGTATTTCTGCAGGATGTCGGAGATGTCGTTGATCTCGTCCGAGGGCTGGGGATTAACGGCGTTGCTGGCCCGGTTGAAGCGGAGATAGGGGTCCATCATGACCACGAGCCCGCCCCCCTTCATCACGAACTGGTCGATGGCGTAGAGCATTTCACCCCTGAGGATGGTCGTGTCGATCAACACCAAGACGTCCAGCCCGTCCGGTAGGACCTCCTTGAAATACGGAATGACCGCGATGTCGTAGGCGCGTTTGAGCTCGGCCATAAACGACATGCCTGCCCTCTCGCCGATCGCCGCCGCTGACGGTATAAGGGGGCTGAGGACGCCTATTTTCGGGGTCCGAGTGCGGGTCAGCCCGTTCAGCCCCACGGCGATGTCGTATTCGAGGAGTCGGTCGCGCCGGATGTCCAGGTATGGAATGTTTCCGACCCGCCCGCCATGTTGAAAGGTCATGCCGAGGTAGAAATTATCGCCCGACGACATGGGGATTTTCCTGACCCCGTGGGCGATGGCCTGGAGCTCCTCGTCGGTGTCCGGTTCCGGGTCGACCGTCCGCAGGGAAAGCCGGCCATCCGATCGGCCGACAAGGGTCTTCAACAGTTCGGAAACGCGAGTGGCATGGGATTTGATGGTAGCGGGCACGCTGGGTTCACTGGCACTCCAGTACAACGTCACCTGGGTGTCGGCGGGAAGCCGTTCAAGGACCCGAAACATTCCGTCGTGAAGGGTGAACTCCTTTTCCGCCGTCAGGTCCAGGACCCCGGGAACCCGCTGGGCCGCCGGAACCAAACCAGCCAACAGGCTTACGATCAACAAGGCCACCGCCGCGCCCCGTGCCGTCCGCGCCGGTGACAAGGGGCCGCGGGA
This sequence comes from Alphaproteobacteria bacterium MarineAlpha3_Bin3, assembly GCA_002938075.1. Lineage (GTDB taxonomy): Bacteria > Pseudomonadota > Alphaproteobacteria > Rhodospirillales > Casp-alpha2 > Casp-alpha2. The sequence continues at coordinate 5,912 of PTLK01000060.1, read as the reverse complement.
CCGGGCGCCGATCACTAATTTCGCGCCGATCAACGAGGCGGCGGAAACGGCGGCAAAATAAAACACCCCGGCGAAATCGACCACGCCCCGGCTGATATGGATGAGCCAGGTATTGGGACTGTAGGCCGTCAGGGCCTCAATAATCGAAGCGGGCACTTGTCCTCTTAGGACACGGCCAAACACGTCCCAGCCGAGAAGCAGAAGGACAAACAACAAGGCGATGCCGATGACGAAGGCCCCGACCTGCTCCCGAGACAGCGCCGCGGCGAATAGAGAGATCGCATAGTAAGTCCCCAACAAAAGCGCGGACGCTAAATATCCCGCGAACAATACCCCGGAATCCGGTTCGCCCAGGTAATACACCGTCGCCACCAGCGGCAGCGTGAACAACAGGGTGACGATCAAGACCAGATAACCGGCCAGAAACTTTCCCAGGACGACCGCGCCCACGCTCACCGGCAGGGTCAGGGTCAATTCCATGCTTCGGTCACTGTGGTCTTCGATCCAGGCACGCATGGCCAGGGCCGGCACCAGGATCAAGGCGACCCACGGTAAAAATACCAGCAACAGGCGGATCGATGCCTCGTCGGTGGCATAGAAGTCGGCAATCAGGAAGACAGAAGCCGCAAGGACCGCCAGGAAACCAAGCTGGAATAGGTAGCTCAGTGGCTGATAGAGCAGCAACCGAAGTTCGTGCCGGAACACGGCGCCGGTCCCGGCGAGGGTGTTCCCAGTAACCGATATTCCACGTTCGCCCGCCAAGTCTGTCACCCCAGGCGCGCGCTTTCGGATGGCGCGCCCCCGGTCAGCCGCCGGAAGGCACTCCCAAGACGACCGTTGGCGTCGGCTAGATTTCCGGGCGTGTCGTCAGCGATGATTCGGCCGCCCGCGATAATGAACACCCGGTCGCAGATTTCCTCGATCTCTTCAAGAATATGGGTCGACAGGATGATCGCTTTCTCGGGTGCGATGGAGCGGATCAGAGCGCGCACCCGGTCCTTCTGGTTGGGATCAAGCCCGTCGGTGGGTTCGTCCAGTATCAACACGGGCGGATCCAGCAAGATTGCCTGGGCCAGCCAGGCGCGTTGCCGCCAACCCTTGGATAAGATCCTCATTTGCCGGTCGAGCGCCGGGCCCAGTTCTATCCTGGCGCAGGTTTGCTCAATCGCCGCCCCGAGCGATTTCCGCCTCAGTCCGCGGCTTTCCCCGCAAAAGGAAAGAAACTCGCGGACCGTCAGGTGGGGAAAACCCGTTGCGGCTTCCGGAAGGTAACCCAGGCAGGCCTGTGCCCGGCGGCGGTCCGCCGTAATGTCGTAGCCGCAGATTCGTGCCGTTCCGCCGTCGGGCGCCAGATATCCCGTCAAAAGGCGAAGCGTGGTCGATTTGCCGGCGCCGTTGGGGCCCAGAAAGCCGACAACAGTTCCCGGCTCGATGGAAAACGAAACGTCATCGACGGCCATCAAGGCGCCGAACCGTTTCGAAAGAATTCTGGCTTCGATCATGACCACGAGAGTATAGCCGATGCCTTGCCAACCCGGTCAATTCCGCCCATGGAAAGGGTCAATACCCGAGCAGGCCGGCAATGATGAACGTCGCGATGCTGCCCCACGAAAGGGCATAGCCGGTCCTAAGCACGATGCGCGCGACACGGGGATTGACCGAGGTGTTCTTGCGCATGAGGATGCTTCCCACCGTGGCGATGAGCGCGCCAATGACGGCGAGAGTGATAATCACCTTTCGCTGCAACAGGAGCGTCATAAACTCCATGCGGCCATTCCCAATTTTGTGGATAGTGAATTTGCCGGGGTCTATTCGGCGCGCTTCGCGTAGGCGTCGAGGAAATCATCCTGGCCGCCGGTCCGCTTGAAGCTCTTGAGCGCTTCTTCGTGCAATATTTCCATGGCCTGGCGCTTGTAATCGTAGGCTTCCGACGTGCTCAGCATCTCGAAATTCCGGGGACGTTCCAACTTGATTTCGATGATTTCACGGACCGTCGCCGGCCGGTTGGACAGGACCACCACCTGATCGGCCAAGAAGATCGCTTCTTCGATTTCCGAGGTGACGAACATGTTGGTGCGCCGGCTCTCCTCAAACAGGTGCAGGTAGAATTCCTGCATCAATTCGCGGGTCATGGCGTCGAGTCCCCGGAACGGTTCGTCCATGATCATCAGCAACGGATGATTGATCATGGCGCGGGCCAGTTCGGCGCGGCGCTGCATGCCGCCCGAAAGTTGCAGAGGATATTTATCTTTGAACTCACTCAACCCAACAGTATCTATAATTCGGTTCGCCTCGGCCTCGAGTTCTCGAGGGTCCATGTCACCGCGAAGCTTTGGTCCGAACACAACATTCCGATAAGTGGTCAACCACGGCAGTAACGCCGTCTCTTGGAACACCACCATCCTATCAATGCCGGGGCCGGTGATCGCCTCGCCGTTCATGGTGATGGTACCGCTGTCGGGTTTCTCGAACCCGGCCACCAGATTGACGATGGTCGATTTTCCACATCCGGAAGGGCCGACGATGGCGGTTAATTGCCCCGGCGAAATTTCCAGGTTTAAGTCTTCGAGGACCTGCTGGCGTTCCCACTCCTCACCATAGGCTTTGGATACCCGGTTTATGTGGACACTCGCGGGCGCGCTGTCCCTGGTGACGCTGGTCGGTTTATCCATTCTCGAGTGCACGGTATTTTGCATGGTGTAGGTCGCCCCAAACTAGAATAACCGCCGCCAAGGCATGGAGACGGTGCCCAGATAACGAATAAGGGAGCTGGAGAGGTACCCGGCAATGCCGATCGAGATCATGCCAACGATGACCTGCTCCATGGCACCACCCATGTACGAACTCCAGATGAAAAAGCCGAGCCCACCGCCCGCTTGCTGACCACCACCTGAAATCATTTCGGCCGCCAGCACCACCTCCCAGGTGATGCCCATGCCGACGGCGGCGCCGGTAAAAATGGACGGCAGCGTGCCGGGCAGAATGATCCGCCTGAACAGGTCCCACTGGCTGGCTCCCATGGATTGGGCGGCGCGGAGATACTGGATATCGATGGCACGCGCCCCCCCAAGCACGTTGATGACGATGGTAAAAAAGGCGCCCAGGAAGGTCACGAAGGCGATTGACAACTCGGTGGTCGGCCAGAAAATGATGGATGCCGGAACCCAGGCCAAGGGCGGGATCGGTCGCAGGATCTCGAACGGCGGGAAGAAAATTTCGCGGAAATACCTGTTGACGGCCAGCGCGAGCCCGAACGGAATACCGATGATCTGGGCAATAATGAAGCCTAGGAAAACCCGGAAGAAACTGAGGTACCAACTCTCCCAATACCCGGGCCTTTGCACGACGGAATACCACGTCGTGAAAACCTCGCTGGGCGGTGGCACCTTTCCGACCCACCAGATCTCGATCCCGAACCATGCCTTGAACTGGGCTCCTATTTCCCAAAGCATGGCGAAGGCGATGATAGCTATAACACCGCGCCAGACGGTCTTGTTGCTAATAATCTGCTGGAAGACAGACCGCCGTAAGGGTCTCGATGTAGCATCCACGCTTTGAACTGCTTCCGACATTTTTTTCTTTCTCTTACCTGTTTGGTCCGGCAAAGCCCATTCATTCCCGGTTACGCCAATTCGCGTTCACCTGCTTCGAAGGCCTTGATTGCTTCTTCGTGGACGGCGCCCTTGGCCTCCGCGACCAGCAGACGGAACTCTTCCGACGACAACACGGTGTAGTCCCTGGGCCGCTTGATGGCGACATTGACGATCTTCTTCGTCTTGGCCGGCCGCGTTGTCATAACGACGACCCGATCGCCAAGGAAAATAGCTTCCTCCAGGTCATGGGTGATGAAAAAGATCGTGACCTTGGTGCGGTCGTACACCTCGAGAAGCGACTCATGCATGATCGATTTCGTCAAAGCGTCCATGGCGCGGTAGGGCTCATCGAGCAGAAGCACCTTAGGATCGTTGATCAGCGCCCGCACGATCTCGGCCCGCCGGGACATTCCCGAGGAGACCTCGCCGGGAAACTTCATGGAGAAGTCGGCCAGACCCGCCTCGGCCAGAATGTCCTGGGCCTTGTCTCGGGCCTCCTTCTTGCCCATGATTCCTTGCACGATCGGCCCATAGGCGACGTTTTCCAGCAGCGTCTTCCACGGGAACAAGGCGCCGTTCTGAAACACCACCATGCGGTCCGCGCCCTGGTCCGCTATGGGCTTGTCAGGGCCGCACAGCATTTCACCGTCAAGGTAGATCTCGCCCGACGTAATCGAATGGAAGCCGGCGATGGCATTCAACAATGTTGTCTTTCCGCAGCCGGACGGCCCGACGATCATGCACACTTCGCCTGGTGCGATTTCCAGCGAACAGTCGTCCACCGCCATGACATTGACCCCTTCGGGATCGTAAATTTTAGTGACGTTGCGGATACTAATCGCACCCTTGGTAGCAGTTGCCGCCTGCATTTTTACCGCCCCTCCAACGCCAGCGCTCTAACACGCCACTGCATCATCCTGTCTCCAGCGAAACGTACCATTGCCGATGTCAGCCAGCCGACGAACCCCAATGTGATCATGGCCATGACCATGGTGACGTATTTATTTTGCATGTACGAGTCCATGATCATGTAGCCGAGCCCGAAGTCACCGGAAATCATTTCCGCGGCGACCAGCGAAAACCAGGCGACCCCCACGCTGATTTGTAGGCCAGTGAAAATGAAAGGCATGGCGCCGGGCAGGACCACGTGCCAAAAAACGTGACGCGGCTTCGACCCCAGGCAGCCGGCGGCGCGGAAATAGGACTCATCGATCGAATCCACCCCCAGCAAAGTGTTCAGCGTGGTCACGAACAACGACGCCAGCGTCGCCAGGAAAATGATCGGGGTTTCGAAGCCCGAGAACATGATGATCGCCAGTGGTACCCAGGCCAGGATCGGGATCGGACGCAGGGTTTCGAGGATGGGAAAGGTGTAGTCCCTGAACGTTTTTGACCACCCCATGAAAAGACCAAGCGGCACGCCGACGCTTGTGGCGATGGAAAAGGCGATGAGGATGCGCTGGCAGCTAACGTAGATATTAGTGTGATAGGCTTCGGTGAACAAGGACATGCCGAATATGGGATCGCGGCTGATCCATTCGGTGATGACCTCCACGGGGCCCGGAATTTTATTAAAGAGGGGAAGCTTCCAGCCTTCGTTAAAAAGGTAATAAGTAACCAACCACAAGGCGATGCCGAAGAACATGAGATAAGGCGTCGATGTCCTGACACCTTTATTTGCCCGGTACAAAAACAACCAAAACCCGGTCGGCGGCTCCAGGGAACTAGGTGACTCAGTCTTCGTGGCCTTGTTTGGGTTCATTACGACTACTTTAAAATGACGCTAACCTGCAGGCAGGCAAAAGATACCAAGCCCGACCCAAGGATAGCAACGATTCCATCAGTTCATTGAAGGTATTACGGACGGGCTAATCTCAGTGAAGTAATCGTTTGAGCGGAAGCGAGCCTTGGAGTAACTCCAAGGCTCGCCGTCCAACTCAAAACGCCCGAGTCTATTTCTTATATGCCGAGTCGGGTAGTTCCTTCACCGAGCCGATTGGGCTCGACAACCCGCGTGCCTTCAACACGTCACGAGCCACCGCGTCCCATATCGAATCGCTACGCAGCACCGGGTTCGGCACTACTTTCCTGCCGTTCAGGAATATTGTCGCCGCCTTGACCAGGCCCATTGCCGTGTCGTTGAAGATGAAATCGTAGGTGTTCTTATTCGGACCGCCACCGATTGACTTGGGGTTTGTGCCATATAGCGAGGCCCATAAGGTCTTCCGCGACATGCCTTCGGTCTGATCATCGGCCATCTCGGCGATGGCGCTGGAGTTATTGAGATCGATCATGAAAAGCTGCGCGTCAAGCTCGGCT
>PTLK01000006.1 GCA_002938075.1 Alphaproteobacteria bacterium MarineAlpha3_Bin3 | reverse complement strand
GATGTAGTGCTTGAGCATGTTCTCGATGCCGTGTTTCAGGGTCGCGGTCGAGCTGGGACAGCCGGCGCAGGCGCCTTGCATATGAAGATAAACGATCCCGTCCTCGAACCCCTTGTAGATGATGTCGCCGCCGTCCTGGGCCACCGCCGGGCGCACCCGGGTGTCGATCAGTTCCTTGATCTTCTTGTCGAGGTCGTTTTCGGTTTTCGATTCTTCCGCCTCGCCTTGTTCGGCCGATTCGGTCATCACCGCCTTGCCGGACTGAAAGTGATCCATGATGGAGCCGAGAATCTGGGGTTTGAGGATTTCCCAATCCTTGTCGTCCGTTTTGGTGACGGTGATGAAGTCGGAGCCCAGGAAAATGCCGCTCACCCCGTCGACGCCGAAAAGCCCCATCGCCAACGGCGAATTCTGGGCTTCGCCGGAGGAAGGGAAATTAGCGGTGCCCGATTCCATGACCGGACAGCCAGGCAAAAACTTCAATGTCGCCGGATTGGGTGTGTGTTCCGTCTGGATAAACATGGCTTACTCTTTCCTTCCTTGGACGCCGTTCCTTAACATGGGCCGAACTTCCCCCGTTATCAAGGCCAGGCCGGGCCCGGCGGGGGTAGTTATGCCCATTATAGGGCAAGACGGTGCTTGCCGGGCAGCTTCTTTTTACCCTGCTTCTTCACATTCCGTTGATTTTGGACGTTGATTGCGGTTTCAGCCCCGGCCGGGACGCAGGAAACCCAAAATGTCATGGACCTCGGCCAGGATCGGCTCGGCGATGGCCCGGGCGCGCCCGGCGCCGTCAGCGATGACCCCGTCCACATGGCCCGGATCGTCCATCAGGCGGCGCATTTCGCCCTGCATGGGAGCCAATTTCTCGACCGCCAGGTCGGTCAGGTCTTGTTTGAAATCGGAAAACTGCTGGCCGCCGAATTTTTCGCAGACGTCTTCGATTTCCATGTCGGCGAGCGCCGCGTAGATGCCCATCAAGTTGGCGGCTTCGGGCCGGCCGTCGAATTCCTTCGGGCTCAAGGGCAACGAATCGGGATCGGTCTTTGCCTTGCGGATTTTTTTGGCGATGGCGTCGGCGTCATCGGTCATGGCGATGCGGGACATGTCCGACGGGTCCGACTTGCTCATCTTGGCCGTGCCGTCACGGAGCGACATCACCCTTGCCGCAGCGCCGAAGATCAGCGGTTCGACGATGGGAAAGAAATCGACGCTGAAATCGTTGTTGAACTTATTCGCGATGTCGCGGACCAGCTCAAGGTGCTGTTTCTGGTCTCCGCCGACGGGCACGTGGGTGCCTTTGTACAGCAGGATATCGGCGGCCATCAGGTTCGGGTAGGCATAGAGGCCGACGGAGGCGTTTTCCTTGTTCTTGCCGGCCTTTTCCTTGAACTGGGTCATCCGGTTGAGCCACCCCAGGCGGGCCACGCAATTGAAGATCCAGGCCAGTTCCGCGTGGCCGGGGACCTGGCTCTGGTTGAAAATGATGTGGCGCTCGGCGTCGATGCCGGCGGCCAGCATCGCCGCGGCGACATGGCGCGTGTTGGTTTTTAGCTCTTCCGGGTCCTGCCAGACGGTGACGGCGTGCAGGTCGACGATGCAGAACAGGCACTCATAATCGTCCTGCAGCCGCACCCAGTTGCGGATGGCGCCCAGGTAATTGCCAAGATGCAAATTACCCGTCGGTTGCACGCCGGAAAAAATACGCTGCATGGACCCCGTTTCCCTGTTGTCGGCTTTTCTTGGAAGGCGCCGGAGTTATCGCCCCTGGCGCCGCCATGGTCAAGTTAGCCTTCAATCCGCCTCGGCGCCGCGATAAAGGCTTTTCAGGTCTTGAGGCCGGGCCGCGCCGGTAACCCAACCCAAGGCCCCGAACATCGCCATGCCGCCGACCACCAGCGCCGCCAGTGCCGCGATGCGTTCTGTCATCGAGCCGGCGAGGGCCCCGCCCAGGGGCGTTAACGCCAATGCCAAGGCCGCCGTCATCCCGGCGCTGGCCAAAATGATACGCGGCAGCCTGTGGCGGAGCCTGTCGTCGAGGACGAAATGGCCGCGCTTATGGAGGACGTAGGCCAACAGGCCGGCGTTAAGCCAGCTTGAGACCACCGTCGCCATGGCAATGCCGACGTGCTTGAACGGACCCATCAAAATAAGGTTGAGCACCAGATTGACCAACAGGCAGACGACGGCAATTTTGACCGGCGTCGCCGTGTCCTTGCGGGCGAAGAAACCCGGCGCCAGCGTCTTGACGGCAACGTAAGCCGGCAGGCCGATGGCATAAACGGCCAACGCCGCTGCCGTCGCCACCGTCTCAGGCCCACCAAAAGCGCCGCGTTCGAACAGCACCCGGACCACCGGCACGGCGATGACCATCAAGGCCGCCGCCGCCGGCAGGGTCAGCAACAACGAAAATTCTAGGGCCCGGTTCTGGCTGTGCAGCGCCGCCTTGTCGTCGCCGGCCCGGACCTGGCGGGACAACAGCGGCAGCAGGGCCGTGCCGACGGCGACGCCAACGACGCCCAGCGGCAGTTGATTGACCCGATCGGCGAAAAACAGGTACGAGATCGACCCGGACGGCAGAAACGAGGCGATTATAGTGTCGATGACCAGGTTGATCTGGTAGATGCCGGCGCCGACAGCGACCGGCGCCATGCGTTTCATCAGCACCTTGACGTCGCCGGTCAGCCGGGGAAAGCTTAAGCGAATCCACACGCCTGCTCGGCCACAGGCCGCGTACAGCCAAATGAACTGAACCCCACCCGCCGCCACCACGCCCCAGGCTAGCGCGTGGCTGGGGGTTTCGGTGAAATTCGCTAGCCCCAGGATCGCCCCGATCAGGCACAGGTTGAGCAGGATCGGCGTCGCCGCGGCGGCGGCGAACTGGCCGAGCGAATTCAATACTCCGGCCATCAGCGAGACCAGGGCAATAAACAACAAATACGGAAACGTGATCCGGGTCAGTTCCACGGCTAGGTCGAACTTGGCGGCGTCGCCTATGAAGCCAGGCGCGAAGCCCAACATCACCAGCGGCATGGCCAGCTCAATGACGCCTACGAAAATCAACAGGGCCCAGAAAAGGACACTGAAGGCGGCCTCGGCGAACGCCTTGGCCGCCTCGATCCCATCCCCCTCGATGCGGCCCGCGAACATCGGCACGAAGGCCATCGAGAACGCGCCCTCGGCGAACAGGCGGCGGAACAGGTTGGGGAGCTTGAAGGCGACGAAAAAGACATCCGCCCCGGCGCCGGCGCCGAGTACGGCGGCAATCAGGATATCACGCAGGAAGCCGAGCACCCGGCTAATCAAGGTAAAGCCGCCGACGGTGGCGATGGAACGCAAAAGCACCATGGGCGCCTCAATACCGGTTTTTTGTGTCCTCGAAAAGGCAGCGAGCCTGGGAATAGGGCGGGCCCCCTACTCCGCCGCCTCGATGCCTTCGGGATCCAGGGTTTTCTTGCCCTTGGTCCGCTTCGCCTTGGCGGCCGGTTTCTTGGCCTTGTCCTTGGCGGATTTCCCTTTCCCCGGCTCCTCGGCCCCCGGGGATACGGCATCGAGCAAGCGTTGGTGGAGGACGGCGATTTTTTCCTCCTGCTCCACTTTCAAGCCGAAAATGTCCCTGACGTAGAACACGTCCACCACGCGCACCCCGTAGGTGGAGATATGGGCGCTTGATATCTGCAGGCCCGAATCGGTCAGGGCCTGGGTCAGGTCGCGAAGCAGGCCGGGGCGGTCGCGGCCGTTAATTTCGATCACCGTCAAGCGGTTCGACGCTTTGTTGTCGATCAGCACCCGGGGCGGCACCTTGAACACGCCGGCCCGCCCGGGGGTAATTTTTTCCTGCGCCGCGGCCAGTTCCCGGGCCGGGTGCAGGTGGCCGGAAAGGGCGCCCTCGATGCGCCCGCAAAGCCGTTTCAGCCTGTCCTTGGCGGCGAAGGCGTGGTTCTTGGCGTCCTGGATCCAGAACGTATCGAGCGCCATACCGTCGGTCAGGGTCATGATCTTGGCGTCAACGACCGACGCGCCGGACAACGCCATGGCGCCGGTAATGGCGGCGAAAAGGCCCGGATGGTCCTGGGCGTAAATGGTGATTTCCGTCACGTCACGGGCGGTATCGACCCGGGTTTCGATGTGCAGTTTCTTATCGCGTTCTTCGGCCTCGCGGATCAGATGGGCGTGGCGCGATAGGGTTTCGGCATCGAAGGACAGCCAGTAATCGGAAAACCCGCGGGCGAAATGGGTCTCGATCTCGCTTTTCGACCAATCCGACAGTTTTTCCGCCAATGCGGCCTTCGACTGCTCGACCCTTTCCGGCAGCCGGTCAGTCAAGGTACCGCCGGAAAGCTCCTCCTGGGCGCGGTAATAAAGCTCACGCAGAAGCCCTGCCTTCCATTCGTTCCAAACGTTGGGACCGACCGCCTTGATATCGGCGACGGTCAGGATCAAGAGCAGCCTGAGGCGTTCCGGCGACTGCACCACGGCGGCGAAATCGGTGACGGTCTTGGGGTCGTAGACGTCCCGCTTGAACGCCGTGTGGCTCATCAACAGGTGATGGCGCACCAGCCAGGATACGGTTTCGGTTTCCCACTCGTTGAGGCCGAGCCGGGGCCCCAGCTTGGCGGCGATATCGGCGCCGAGCTCGGAATGATCGCCGCCCCGGCCCTTGGCGATATCGTGCAACAGGAGGCCAAGGTAAAGCGCCGGGAGCGACTGCACCTCGCCGATCACCGAACACGCCGTGGGGTGTTCCTTCTTGAGCCGGCCGTCCTCGATGCCCTTGAGGATGCCGATGGCGCGGATGGTGTGCTCGTCCACGGTGTAGACGTGATACATGTCGTATTGCATCTGCCCGACGACGCGGCCGAAATCGGGCAGGAAACGGCCGAATACCCCCGCTTCGTTGAGCCGCATCAGGGTAACCTCGGGGTTCTTGCCGGTCAGCATCTCCATGAACAGGCGGTTGGCTTGTACGTCCTTTTGCAGCTTGGCGTCGATGAGCTTCAGGTTCTGGGTCACCTGGCGGAGCGCGTCGGGATGGATGTCGGCGTCGTGCTCCTGAGCAAGACGGAAGAGCCGCAGCATCCTCACCGGGTCTTTCTTGAAGGCGCCTTTTTCTTCGACCGTCAGGCGGTCGCCATCGAGAACGAAACCGTCGATCTGGCGCTTTTTGAAGACGAAACTGGGCAGCCGGAAACGCCGCCGGCTTTTCTTTTGCTGTTCCTCGAGGACGGCGCAGAGAACCCGGGTCAGGTCACCGACGTCCTTGGCGATCAGGAAGTAATGCTTCATGAACCGCTCGACGCCCTGGACACCGGCGCGGTCGGTATATTTCATCCGCGCGCCGATTTCGTTCTGGATGTAGAAGGTTAGGCGTTCCTCGGCCCGTTCGCTCAGGTAATGCAGGTGGCAGCGGACGTTCCACAGGAACTTCTCGGCCTTGGCGAACAGGCGCACGTCCCTGGCCGTCAGCACGCCCCGTTCCTGGAGCTCTTTGACGTCGTCGACCTGATAGAGGTACTTGGCGATCCAGAACAGCGTCTGCAGGTCGCGAAGCCCCCCCTTGCCTTCCTTGATGTTGGGCTCCAGCACATAACGGGTGTCACCCATGCGGTCATGGCGGGCGTCCCGTTCCGCCAGCTTGGCCTCGACAAAGGCCAGGCCGGTGTCGGCGACCACGTCCGAGAGGAAGCGGTTCTTGAATTGCTTGAACATTTCTCGATCGCCCCAAACCCAGCGCGCCTCCAGCAATGAAGTGCGGATGGTCATGTCGTCTTTGGCAAGGCGGATGGCCTCGTCGATGGAACGGGTGGCGTGACCGACCTTGAGGCCTAAATCCCAAAGCGTATAGAGGATGTATTCGACCACCTGCTCCGAATGGGCGGTAAGCTTGTAGGGCAGCAGGAACATCAAATCGACGTCCGAGAACGGCGCCAGTTCGCCGCGCCCGTAACCGCCGGTGGCAGTAATGCTCAGAAGCTCCCCCGTCGTCGGGTTGGCGGCCGGATAGACGCTGCAAAGGGCGAAGTCATAAATGCTGCGGACCAATTGATCGATCAGATAGGCGTTGGCGCGCAGCACATCGCCGCTCGACGCTTCGTCGTCCTCGAAGCGCCGGCGGACTTCCGACCAGCCCCGCTTATGGGCGGTTTTGAAGATTTCGAGGACCTGGCCTTGGGTTTTCGGGCTATAGCCGGACCACCCGACAAGGTCCTCCAGTTCGCCAAGGAGTGCCTTGCGGTCGATGATGTCGCGGGGTTTGGTTATGTTGGCCATGGTCTTGATGATTATATACCGACGCCGGGGAACCCGTTAAAGGAGGAAAGGCCAGGCCCCGGGGTTATCCTTCCTTGGGGTTATCCCTGTTTCGGCCGGGGGCCGAAAATATTTGGTTTATTACGTTTTCGATTCGAATTCGTTCCGAAACCGGAACTTCCGTTGCCGTGAAGCCTCGAACCACTTTTAAAGTCTCTATCCACACCCCTTTCGAAGGATGGTGCGCAAGACCTCCCAGCCAGTAGAAATCAACATAATATATTGATTTAACTTGCTTAAATTTATTAGAGATAAAAGGTAACGCTTATTAAGAAATCGCTGGAAAGTTTTTTTGCCAGTTTTGGGAACAATACGTTTTAAGCTGGCTAATGAATAATAACTATTATTTATCAATAAGTTAACTGGCTTTTTTTGGCAAGAAGGAATAAGGGTAACTTATAAACCTTAATTTTAGGCCATTTTAACCGATTTGCCCTCAGACTGCCCTCGGCCTGCTCCGGCGGCGGGGGAAATAGAATCGAAAACGAATCAATCCCGCGCCTGGAGAAGCTTCTTCAAGCGATAGATCAGTTCCAGGGCGTCTCGGGGCGTCAAGGTGTCGGCATCGATTTCGCTCAAGGCTTCTTCGACCGGCGAAGGACCGCCAAGGCCAGGGCTGGGGCCCGGACCCTCCTCATCCTCTTCCAAGGCCCGGAACAGCGGCAGGTCGTCGGCCAGCCGCGTCATCGCCGAGGACTGCTCGCCCTTCTCCAGGGTCTCCAATACGTCCGACGCCCGCTTGACGACGCTTTTCGGCAGCCCCGCCAGTTGCCCGACATGGATTCCGTAGGACCGGTCCGCAGCGCCGGGCGCCACTTCGTGCAGGAACACCACGTCGCCCTGCCATTCCTTGACTCGCATGGTATGGCACCGAAGACCCGGCAGCTTCGCCGCCAGGACCGTAAGCTCATGGTAATGGGTGGCGAACAGCGCCCGGCAGCGGTTGACCTCGTGCAGGTGCTCGACCACCGCCCAGGCGATGGACAGGCCGTCGAAAGTGGCGGTGCCGCGGCCGATTTCGTCCAGGATAACCAGCGCCTTCGCTCCGGCCTGGTTCAGGATCGCCGCCGTTTCGATCATTTCGACCATGAAGGTGGACCGCCCCCGGGCTAGGTCGTCGGACGCCCCGACACGCGAAAACAAACGATCGACGACGCCGATGCGGGCCTCGTCGGCGGGAACGAAGGATCCTATTTGCGCCAGCACCGCGATCAACGCGTTCTGCCGCAGGAAGGTGCTCTTTCCGGCCATGTTGGGGCCGGTCAGGAGCCACAGGCTTCCCCCATCTCCCCTGGCATCTCCCTCGGCCCCGTCGCCATTGCCGGCGCCCGAAAGCCGGCAACCGTTGGCGATGAAGACACCGTCGCCGGTTTCCTGCAAGGCCGCCTCGACCACCGGATGGCGGCCACCGACGATATGGAAATCGGTGCCGTCGTCGATCCGCGGTCGGGCATAGCGGCGCTTCCCGGCCAGGGAGGCCAGGCCCTGGGCCACGTCGAGGCGCGCCAGCGCCCGGGCGGCCAGCGCCATGGCCTCGGCCCGCCCGGCAACTTCGCCGACAAGGTCTTCGAACAGGTTAAGCTCAAGCGCCAGGGCCTGGTCGGCGGCCTTGGCAATGCGGCTTTCGAGTTCGCTCAGTTCCACCGTCGAAAAGCGGACCACCTTGGCCATGGTCTGGCGATGAATGAAGGGCGAGGCCTCATCGAGGGGGATTTTGTCGGCCTGCTTCGCCGGCACTTCGATGAAATACCCCAAAACGTTGTTGTGCTTGATCTTCAGGTTCTGGATAGACGTTTCGTTTACGTAACGGCTCTGCAGGCTGGCGATCAGACGGCGGCTTTCGTCCCTGAGGGCGCGGAATTCATCCAATTCAGTTGAATAATCCCTGGCGATAAAGCCGCCGTCGCGGGGGTGAAGGGGCAATTCTTCGGCCAAGGCGCGGCGCAAGTGGCCGATGATCTGGTCATGGTGGCCGAGGTCCTCCCCGGCGCTGGAAATCCCTTCCGGCGCCCTTTCCGGCTCTTCCTTGGCCGCCGCTTCGAGGACCGAACGAAGCTCCACCGCCGCTGCCAGCCCATCCCGCACCGCCGCCAAGTCCCTGGGTCCGCCGCGCCCGATGGTCAGCCGCGTCAAGGCGCGTTCGATATCGGGGCAGCGTTTGAGGATTCCCCGGAGTGTTTCCGCGAGCCGCTCGGCGTCGACGAAATACTGGACCATGTCGAGACGCCCGTTGATGGCCTTCGGGTCGGTCAGCGGCGCCGCTAGATGTGAGCCCAGGAGCCGGGCCCCGGCGCCAGTGATTGTTTTGTCGATGACCCCCAAAAGAGACCCTTTCAGGGTGCCGGACAGGCTCAGGGTCAGCTCAAGGTTTCGCCGTGTGGCGGCGTCGATTTCCATCACCTGGCCTGCGGCGATCTGCTTTGGCTGGACGAGGCGCGGCAGCCGGCCCTTTTGCGTCATTTCGACGTAGTCCACCAGGGCGCCGGCGGCGGCCAGTTCGGCGCGGGAAAAATCGCCGAAGGCATCGAGAGTCCTGACCCCGAAAAGGGCCTGCAGGCGTTTTTCGCCGTTGACGCTGTCGAAGCAGGACTGCGGCAGCGGGCTCAGGCGATCCTTCCAATCGGCGAAAGTCTCGGAGAGCGCCGGGTTTTGCAGGAATCCTTCGGCAATCAGCAGTTCGCTAGGGGTAATGCGGGCCAGGGCGGCGTCGAAATCGCCCTGGCTCAGGGCCTGGGTCAGGAAGTCGCCGGTCGACATATCGATCCAGGCCATGCCGAGGCCGCCGGACGTTTCCGCCGCGGCAGCCAGGTAATTGTGTCGCCGCGCCTCCAAGAGCGTGTCTTCGGTCAGCGTTCCCGGCGTCACCACCCTCGTCACCTGGCGCCGGACGATCGCCTTGGGGCCCCGTTTCTTGGCTTCCACCGGGTCTTCGGTCTGCTCGCAGACGGCGACCTTGAAGCCCTTTTTAATCAGCCGGTTGAGGTATGTTTCGTGGCTGTGCACCGGCACCCCGCACATCGGGATGTCGTCGCCCAGATGCTTGCCGCGTTTGGTCAGCGCGATATCCAGCGCCCCGGCCGCGGCCACGGCGTCATCGAAGAAAAGCTCGTAAAAATCCCCCATCCGGTAAAACAAAAGGCAATCGGGGCAATCCTCCTTGATCGCCAGGTACTGGACCATCATCGGGGTGACGGTGTCTGGGGGTCTGTCCGGTTTTGGTTTCGCCCCCGCGGAGGGTATCTTGCCGGCCGCTTCCGGGGGCAGTCCGCCGTCCGGGTTTTTTTCGGTCTCGGGAGCGTTAACGCCGGGCGTTGGGGGCATGGTCAAACAATCGAAGATCGTGACGGACGTCCGATCCTATCACAGGGTTGGCAATCGCGCTTTCATTTTCGGCCATCCTGGGGGCACAATGGAGGAGCCTTGGGCCGGGGCTTGGGCCGGGGAGTGAGTGGCTGGGAACGGGTAAACTGGGATTTAAAAACAATGGACGATCAATCAAACGAGTCCCTTGGACAGGAAGCTCTTCGCATGCACGCCAGCGGACGGCCGGGAAAGCTCGAAATCAAGGCGACCAAGCCGCTGACGACTCAGTACGACCTGACGCTGGCCTATTCGCCGGGCGTCGCCACGCCGTGCCTGGAAATCCAACGCGACCCGACCCTCGCCTATGACTATACGGCCAAGGGCAACATCGTCGGCGTCATTACCAACGGCACCGCTGTCCTTGGCCTCGGCAACATCGGGGCGCTAGCGGCGAAGCCGGTGATGGAAGGCAAGTCCGTGCTTTTCAAGCGCTTCGCCGATATTGACGGTATCAATATCGAGATCGATACCGAGGATGTGGATGAATTCGTCAACTGTGTCCGTTACCTGGGCAAGGCCTTCGGCGGAATCAACCTCGAAGACATCAAGGCGCCCGAATGTTTCATCATCGAACAGCGCCTGCGCGAAATCATGGATATCCCGGTTTTCCACGACGACCAGCACGGCACCGCCGTGATTACCGCCGCCGGGCTGATCAATGCGCTAGAATTGACCGGGCGTGCCATTCACAAGATCAAGATGGTCGTCAACGGGGCCGGGGCCGCTTCCATCGCCTGCGTCGAACTGTTCAAGTCCATGGGGCTGCCCGGCAAGAATGTCATCATGTGCGATTCCAAGGGCGTCATCTACAAAGGCCGCACCGAAGGCATGAACCAGTGGAAATCGGCCCATGCCAACGAGACCACGGCCCGCACCCTGGCCGACGCGATGAAGGGCGCCGATGTATTCCTCGGCCTTTCGGTCAAGGGCGCGGTCAGCCTGGACATGATCAAATCGATGAATGCCCGGCCTCTTATTTTCGCCATGGCCAACCCGGACCCCGAGATCACGCCGGAAGAGATCAAGGCCGTTCGCGATGACGCCATTATCGCCACCGGGCGTTCGGACTATCCCAACCAGATCAACAATGTGCTCGGCTTCCCCTATATCTTCCGCGGCGCACTCGACGTCCGGGCGTGGACCATCAACGAAGAGATGAAGATCGCCGCCGCCAACGCGCTGGCGGAATTGGCAAGAGAGGACGTCCCCGACGAGGTCGATGCGGCTTATGCCGGGGCGCATCTCAAGTACGGTCCCGATTACCTGATCCCGGCCCCGTTCGACCCGCGCCTGATTACCGCCGTGCCCAAGGCGGTCGCCCAGGCGGCCATGGATTCCGGCGTCGCCCAAAAGCCGATCATCGACATGGCCGCCTACGAAGCCGAACTGGCGGCGCGGCTCAACCCGACGGCGGGGATTTTGCAGACCATTTTCGAAAGTGTGCGCTCCAGCCCGCGGCGCGTGGTGTTCGCCGAAGGAGAAGAGGAAAAAAGCATCCGCGCGGCGTATGCCTTTCTCAATGCGGGCTACGGCACGCCGGTCCTGGTCGGGCGCGAGGACCGCGTCCGCGTCAAAATGGAGAAACTTGGCCTACCGACCGTGGAGCTTATCGAAATCCACAATGCCAAGCTGAGCACGGAAACCGAGGGTTATATGGATTTCCTTTACGAGCGGCTGCAACGCAAGGGCATGCTCCGGCGCGATTGCCAGCGCACGGTCAACCAGGACCGCAATGTGTTTGCCGCCTGCATGGTTGCCGCCGGCGATGCCGACGCCATGGTCACCGGACTTACTCGCAATTACCACGTCGCCCTCGACGAGATCACCCGGGTTCTGGATCCGGACCCGGATTCCCGGGTTTTCGGGCTGTCCCTGGTGCTTGGTCAGGATAAAACCCTTTTCGTTTCGGATACCGCCGTCAACGAATTGCCGGACTCCGAACAATTAGCCGACATTGCCCAGCAAACGGCCGCCGTCGCCCGCCAGATGGGCCATGAACCCCGCGTCGCCCTGATATCCTTTTCCAATTTCGGCAACCCAGCGCTGCCGCGTTCGCAACTGGTCAGCAACGCGGTCAAGATTCTTAACCAACGCCAGGCTGATTTCGAATACGACGGCGAAATGGGAATCGATGTCGCGCTCAACCCCGAACTGATGGCGCATTATCCGTTTTGCCGGCTGGCGGGGCCGGCTAACGTGTTGGTCATGCCGGGGCTGCATTCGGCGCAAGCGTCAACCAAGCTGGTATATGAACTGGGCGGAACCACCGTGTTGGGGCCGTTGCTGATCGGGCTGTCGAAGCCGGCGCAGATCGTCCCCATGGGTTCGACCGTCACCGACATGGTCAACATTGCGGCCTGGTCGGCCCATGCCGCGGAACGCACCACGGCGTCCAAACGCCGGTCGTTGTTCAGCCGATTCCGCTGAGCGCCGCCCGGTGGGCGTCCGCCGAAGCCTCACCAAAGCAGCAGAAAATTACTTCTTCGAGGACCATCTCCTCTGTCAGGAACGCACAAACCGTGGCAACGGCGATCCCGGCCGCCCGGTCCGGTGGAAACCGGTAGACCCCGGTGCTGATGGCCGGAAAGGCGACGGAGCTTATGCCCTTCTCTTGCGCCAGCGCCAAAGAGGAGCGGTAACAACCGGCGAGCAGGTCTTCCTCGCCCTCGCCGCCGCCCTGCCAGACCGGCCCAACGGTATGGATGACATAGCGGGCGGGAAGCAGATATCCCTTCGTGATCCGGGCTTCGCCGGTGGGACAGCCGCCGAGGCCCCGGCATTCCTCCAACAGTTCCGGCCCGGCGGCGGCGTGGATGGCGCCGTCGACGCCGCCGCCGCCCAAAAGGGATTCATTGGCGGCATTGACGATGGCATCGACCTCGAGGCGGGTGATATCGCCTTCGACGATGGACATTCGTTCCAAGGCTTTAGCCAGGACGCCGGAATCGGTCATGGGTTTCCCCTAAACCTAAGCACTTTATCAACTTTCGCCCCCGGCTTCACCTGTGCTAACCGATAGGGATGACGTCCAACCCCCCAGACAGCGTCCTGGTCTACGTCGGTTTCGACCGCATCGGCGACGGGTTCCTAAAGCTGCCTTTTGTCAGGGGGCTTCGCGCCGCTTTTCCCGGCGCCCGGATCACTTGGCTGGCCGGGCGCGAAGACAGCGTCTATGCCGGCGTTCTGGCCGATTTGGCACACGGGCTGATCGACGAAATCATCGAAAACGCCGGTATCGGCCTTAGCTTCGGCGAGCTTTTCCAGGGCTTGTCGAAGGGTCCTTTAGGCGGACGGCGTTTCGATCTCATTATCGATACCCAGCGGATTTTCTGGACCAGCCTGTCGTTGAAGCGTGTGCCTCATGACGCCTTCATTTCCCCCGCCGCCCGCTTCTTGCTTTCGTCGAAAAAGCCGGCAAAGGGCTACCAGTTCCCGAAAACCATGCAGCGGCAGCTTTTGGACCTGTTGGAGCTGGCCAGCGGCCGGGACTTTCCGACCCCCCAAACCCTGGATTTGGACCTCAACAAAGACCTTCGCGCCGAAGCCGCCCGGCTGTTGCCGGAAGGGCCGGAATACATCGGGCTGGCGCCCGGATCCGGCGGGCCGCCGAAATGCTGGCCGCTGGAAAACTTCATCGAACTGGCCCGCCACCAGGAATCCCAAGGGCGGGTGCCGGTGTTTTTCCTGGGCCCGAAGGAAACCGGGTGGATTGACGAAATCCGTAACGCTTTGCCGGAAGCGCGGTTTCCCCTGCAGGAGGAAGGTGTCGAGCGAAACCACGGCTTCTCGCCGCTTCTGAGCGTCGCCCTCTCGGAAAGGGTGCGGGCCTCGGTTTCCAACGATTCCGGCGCCGCCCACATGTTCGCCGTCGGCAGCCGGCCGCTGGTCATCCTTTACGGGGTCACGGCGCCGAAAAAATTCATGCCGATGACGGACAAGCTGACCATCGTCCGGGCCCAGGATTTCGGCGGCCCGGAGATGCGCCATATCCCCCTCGACGCCATCAAGGAGGCGCTCGAACAGGCGATTGAGTCCTACCCTTAGGCCGGAGAGGGGGCGTTCAGGCGGCGGCCGGTTCCGCATCCCGGTCGCCGTTCTCGGGCGCCGGATAACGCCGCATCATCCATAGAAGCAACGCCAGCCCCGGCGCGGCGGCGATGGTGGTGATGACGAAAAACGTCACCCAATCGACCTGATCGGCGAGCCATCCGGCCCCCGACGACATCACCGTCCGCGAAAACGCCATCAGCGACGTCAACAGCGCGTATTGAGTCGCCGTGTAGGCGACGTTGCAAAGGCTGGAGAGATAGGCGATGAACGCTGTCGTGCCGAGCCCGGTGGTAACGTTTTCGACGGTGATGGTCAGCACCAGCATCCACGTGTCGTTTCCGGCCCAGGCCTGGGCCACGAATATCAGGTTGGAAAGCGCCATCAGCACGCCGGAGATCAACAGCCCGCGCATGATTCCGACCCGCACCAGAAGGATGCCGCCCATAAGGCCGCCGGCGATGATGGCGGTGACGCCGAAGATCTTGGCGATTTCGGCGATTTGGGTCTTGGTGAAGCCGATCTCGAGGAAAAATGGCACCTTCATCACTGCCAGAACCGCGTCGCCGAACTTATACAAGAGGATAAACAGCAACACCGCGACCCAGCCCCGGCGGCCCAGGAATTCCTGAAACGGGCAAAGGACGGCACCGTAAAGCCAAGCCAGGGAGCGCCGCAGCGCCGGCGGCAAATATCGGTTATCGGCCGCGAAGTCCCGGGCCCGGCGCTCAAGCTCCCGGGCCTCTGCGTTCAGGGGCCTGGAGGGCTCGGGGTTGATGAGGATGGCGGCGATGCCGATCAGCACCAGCATCGCCATGGCGGCGTAAACGGCGGACCACGGGAAGATGTCGGCGAAGATTAGGCCGCCCGCGGCGGCGCCGACCTGGCCCGCGCGCCAGCCGAATGTTGCCATGGCGGCGCCGGCGGCAAGCTGTTTGGTTTCGAGGATTTCCACCCGGTAGGCGTCGATGACGATGTCCTGGCTGGCCGACGCGAAGGCCACGGCAAGGGCGAACACCGCTGTCCACCAAAGGTCCCCGGCCGGGTCGGTCTGGCCCATGGCGAAGATGACGCCGAGCAGGGCAAACTGGGTCAACAGCGCCCAGCCCCGCCGGCGGCCGAACCGCCGGGACAAAATTGGAAGCGGCACCCGGTCCATCAGCGGCGCCCAAAGAAACTTCAGGGAATAGGGAATGCTGACCAGGGCGAACAGGCCGATGGCGGTCTTGCTGACCTGGGAATCGGCCAGCCAGGCGGTCAGCGGATCGGCCAGTACCCCGAAGGGAAGGCCGCTCGAGAAGCCCAAAAACAATAACGAAAGGATGCGCCGGTCACGGTAAACGGAAGCCGATTGAAGCCACGATTTCATGGCGCCCCGGGACCGGCCCCCAGAAGCGCCTCGCAGGCGTCCCAAACGCGCTCTTCACCGATACCGCCGACACAGGGGAATATCTGATGTTTGTTGGCCCGCAGGTGGCAGCGCCAGAAGCAGTGGTAGCATTCCATTTCCTTATAGACGAAGCGCGCCGTCGGCGGCGTGATCTCCTTGGGGTAGGGCACGAAGCTGCCGAAGTGGCCGCCGCCGACAATGACCACCGTCGGCCGGCCCAGGGCGATGGAAAGGTGCGCCGGCCCGGTATCGTTGCTGACGACGAGCTGGGCATAGTTCATCAGGTCCAGAAGCTGTGCCAGGTCGGTGCGTCCCGACAGGTCGATGATGCCTTCCTCCTGGGCGATATCGTCGATCACCGGGTCTTCGCCCCGGTCGCCGGGCCGTCCGACGAAGACCACCCGAAGGCCCCGGTCCAGGAGCCGCCGGGCCAGGCCCGCATAACCCGCCAACGGCCAACGCCGGCTGGGCTCATTACTGCCGGGGTTGAGGACCGCGTAAGCGCCGCCGGGATCAAGGGGCGGGTCCCAGTCGCGCCATGGGATTCGGGGCGTTTCGGGCTCTATGGTCCGCCCGGCGATGGCCGAGATAAACCTGAAATGGCGAATGACCTCGTGGGTCGGGTAGGGGCCGGTGTCGATGATCTCGTCCACCTGGCTGATGTAATAGCCGAATTCGGACCGGGTCCGTTCGCTGACGTAAGGCGCCGAAACCACCGTTCTCGGGGCGGCTGAAACCCAAACCAGGCTGTCGGCCATCAACGCCCGGCGCATATAGGAATCGCAAACCGCGACCGCCGGCGCCAGGCCGCGGACCAAAAGGGATATCTTGAACCGGTAAAAAGGCCGCCGGGCAAAAGCGTGTTCGTCGATGGCGTAAACCTTATAGCCCTCAAAAACCACATCGGCGAGGTTTGCCCAACTGGCGCAGCCCAAGACGGTGATCTCGGATTTATCGACCCCGAAGATCTCGGCGTAGCGGTCGAGGGTGCGGCGGAACAACACCATGTCGCCGATGCCGTCCATACGCACCACCAGGACGCCCCGTGGTTTCTTGAAAACCGGCCAATGACGGGCGATCAGGTCCAGGGGCCTGAACATCCACCAGCGCCGCCGCATGCCGCCGGGCAGCGCCCGCCAAAAGGGCGTCGTCCGGAACCGGCGCGACAGCCCGGAACCGGAAGGCAGGGGCGTTTCGCCCGGGTTGGCGTGAAAACGGGAGGAAGAATCGTTCATGAGGTACTAGGGTATCCCTCGCGGCATCGGCGCTCAACCTTATGCCGTGGCCACATAAATGATCAGCCCAGTTTTTCCTCGATCAAGTCCTTGAGCGAACCATCCGGGCGGGCGCCTATATGAGAGATCACCTCGGCCGCGGCAATGCCGCCGATCCGCGCGCTGGTGGCGAGGTCGCGGCCCGACGCGAGGCCGAAAAGGAACCCCGCCGCATAGGCATCGCCGGCGCCGGTGGTGTCGGCCAGTTTGCCGACCGGGTCTGCGTCGACAATATGGATTTCGTCGCCGGAAACGATGACCGAGCCTTTTGCGCCCCGGGTCAAGGCGGCAATTTCGCAATGGCCGCGAACGGCCTGCAGGGACTGGTCGAAGCTCGAAGCCTGGTAAAGGGAAATGATTTCCTGCTCGTTGGCGAACAGGATATCGACATGGTGTTCGGCCAAATCGAGAAAATCGTCCCGGTGGCGGTCGACACAGAAAGGGTCCGACAGGCTGAACGACACCTTGCGGCCGGTCTGGTGGGCCACATCTGCGGCCTTAACGAAGGCCTCCTTAGCGCCGGGCGGGTCCCAGAGGTAGCCTTCCAGGTAGGTGATTTTGGCATCGGTGATCATTTCCGGGTCGATGTCGTCCGGGCCTAAATCGACGCAGGCGCCGAGAAAGGTCTGCATTGTCCGCTGGGCGTCGGGGGTCACCAGGATCATCGACGTCGCCGTCGGTGGGCCGGAATCGTTCGCCACGGTGTCGAAGGCAACGCCCAGGGCGCGGATATCGTGACGGAAAACCTCGCCCAGCTGATCGTCATGGACCTTGCCGATGAAGGCGCCCTTGCCGCCGAGGGACGCCAGTCCGGCGATGGTATTGGCGGCTGAGCCGCCCGAACATTCGACCGCCGGCCCGATCTTTTGGTAAAGCCGCTTGGCCTCTTCGGCGTCGATCAGGGTCATGGTGCCTTTGGTCAGGCCCTCGGCGGCCAGGAATTCGTCGTCGGCATGAGCCAGCACGTCAACGATGGCATTGCCGATGCCGATAACGTCAAATTGAGGGTCGGTCATGGGTTCCTCCCGGGCCCGGGGCTATGGGAGGCGATGAATGCCGTCGAAAGCCCCCTGGCGAGTATAGCGGCGGCCAGGGGAGCGACAACATCGAGTTTCCGGCCACCACGGCTCGGCTCTTGCCCCGGTTCACGCCGGTGTTTAAATAAAGGCCCCTGACCGGAAAATTATTCAACCGCCGCCTTTTTTTCTTATCAATATGTTCAACGCCTTTTCCAAAGCCGTATTTCAGCTCAACGATCCCCGCACCCGCAAGATGCTTTGGCTCAGCATCGGCGCCGCCTTGACCGTGTTCGCCGTCCTGTGGACGGTGATCGGCACTCTGCTGACGTCAACGTCCTTTTTCGCCATCGGCTGGCTGGAATGGGCGGTCGACCTGTTAGGGGGGCTGGCGACGGGTGTGATGACGTGGTTCTTGTTTCCGGGGGTCATCACCGCCGTCATCTGTCTTTTCTTCGATGACATCGCCGCCGCCGTCGAGGCACGCCATTACCCGGAACTTCCCCCGGCCGAAGGCCTGTCGATGTCGGTGGCGCTGTTGATGACTTTTCGCTATCTCGGGGTGATGATCGTCCTTAACCTGGTGTTGCTAGTCTTCCTTTTTTTTCCGCCGTTATTCCCTTTTGTTTTCTACGCCGTAAACGGCTATCTTCTGAGCCGGGAGTATTTCGAACTGGTGGCCTCGCGCCGGGCCGGTGCCGATGAAATACGGGAACTGAGAAAGGCCCACCGAGGGCGGCTTTTCGTGGCCGGCATGATCGTGGCGCTGCTGTTGACCATCCCAGGGGTCAATCTGCTGGCGCCCGTCGTCGCCACCGCCGCCATGGTTCACTTGTTCGAAGAATGGCGCCATGAAGCGTCCCCGGTTTGAACCATATAAAATAAAAGGTGACAGGACATGTTCCGCAAGAAAAAAGACGAATCGCCCCAGGCCGAAGGCTCGTCGATGAGCGAAAGCGGCTCCGGGAATTTGTCCGCGCCGCCCTTGAAACCGTTTTCCCGAAAGGGCACCCACACGCCCGCCAAACCGCCGACGTCGCCGACGTTTCATCCCGAAATTCCCCGCCGCGCACCGCCTGAAATCCCGGGCGTCGCCGCCCGGCGGCCCGATCGCGGCATCGCCGACAACGGCGACACCAAACAGCTTGTCATCGCCCGCGACGTTTGTATCAGCGGCGAAATCACGTCTTGTGACCGGCTCATTGTCGAGGGCCGATTGGAAGTTTCCTTGCCCCATGCGCGGATCATCGAAGTCGCCCCCAGCGGTTTTTTCAAGGGTTCGGCCGACGTCGAGGAAGCCGACATCAGCGGCCGTTTCGAAGGCGAGTTGATCGCCCGCGACCGGCTGGTGGTCCGCGCCGGCGGGCTGATCAACGGCACCATCCGCTATGGCTGCATCGTCATCGAATCCGGCGGCGAGATTTCAGGCGACATGCAGGCCCTGGCCAGCCCCTGCGAGACGGAGACCCCCGAGAAGGGAGAAGAAACCCCCGAGGCGGCCCTTGCGGAAGCCCCGAAACGAAAACGCAGCAGAAATAAATCGCCGGCCGGAAAAAAGTGACGTCATTGACCGCCTCAACGCCTTACCCTCGCCGGCCGCTCATCAATCCTGACATCACGCTCAAGGCGGCCGTTATCCTGGCGGCGCTGGCGCTTTCGGCTTGCGGTCTGACCGAGACCCCGCCGCCGGCCCCGGGGACAACAACGGCGCCTACACCGGGGCCAACCACGCCGCCCCCTTCCGTTTCGCTCCCGGCGCCGCGCCCCGGGCCGGTCCTCGCGGCAAAGCTCCGATCGGCCCCGAAAAGGGAATACCCGGCCTTGTCCACCCTCGCCGGAATGACCCTGGATCAGGTGATCGGGCTTCTCGGCCCGCCGCGGTTCAAGCGCCGCGACAATCCGGCCGAGATCTGGCAATACCGGAACAAGGCCTGCGCCCTCGACCTGTTTCTCTACCGGGTCGAAAACGGCGCCGGTTTCAGGGTCCGCCATTTCGAGACCCGTATGCGCGGCCTGGGGCGCGGCGGGAAAAAAATCACCGGCAAGGCGTGTTTCACCGGCCTTTTGCAGGAGCACGAAAACCGCCGCCCCGGATAAACCGGCCCATTCCAAGCGCTACCCCGTTTCCTTGGCCTTGTAGGCGCAGAGATCGTTGACAGCGCATTCCCCGCACAAAGGCTTTCGGGCCTTGCACACGTAACGCCCGTGCAGGATCAGCCAATGGTGGGCGTGGCTTTTCCAATGATCGGGGGTCCGCTTTACCAGCCCCTTTTCGACTTCCAGCGGCGTCTTTCCCGGCGCCAGGCCGGTGCGGTTGGAAACCCGGAAGATATGGGTGTCGACGGCGATGGTCGGCTCGCCGAAGGCGACGTTGAGCACCACGTTGGCGGTCTTGCGCCCGACCCCCGGCAATGCCTCGAGCTTCTCCCGGTCGCGGGGAACCTGGCCCCGGTGTTCGTCGATCAGGATCTGGCTTAGGCGTAAGACGTTCCTGGCCTTGGTGTTGAAAAGGCCGATGGTCTTGATGAAATCCTTGAGCCTGGCCTCGCCCAGGGCGACCATCTTCTTCGGGTTGTCGGCGGCCTTGAATAGCGGCCCCGTCGCCTTGTTGACGCCGACGTCGGTGGCCTGGGCCGACAGTACCACCGCCACCAGCAGGGTATAGGGGTTGTTCCAGCGAAGCTCGCTCGTCGGCTCGGGGTTTCGTTCGGCCAGCCGGCGGTAGAATTCGTCGATGTCGGCTTTTTTCATTAGCCTCAATCGAGACCCAAGACGTCGCGCATGGAATAGAGCCCCGGCGCCCGGCCCTCGGTCCATAGCGCGGCGCGGATGGCGCCGCGGGCGAAAATTTCCCGCGACCCGGCCTTGTGGGTCAGCTCCACCCTCTCGCCGGGGCCGGCGAAAATCACCGTGTGATCGCCGGCCACGTCGCCGCCGCGGATCACCGAAAACCCGATGTCGCCGGCAATGCGGGGGACAGCCTCCCCGTCGCGGCCGCGATCGGAGACGTCCTCAAGATTCACCCCGCGACCCTTTGCCGCCGCCGCGCCCAGCGCCAGCGCCGTGCCCGACGGCGCATCGACCTTGTGGCGGTGATGCATTTCGGCAATTTCGATGTCGTAGTCGTCGCCTAAGGCACTCGCCACCTGTTCGGTCAGGCCGAGCAGCAGATTGACGCCGACGCTCATGTTGGCGGCCTGGACGACGGCGGCCTTGGCCGCAGCCCGGCCCAAGGCTTCCATGTGTTGGGCCTCGAGCCCGGTGGTACCGACGATCAAGGCCACGCCTGTTTCGCCGGAGAGCGCCGCGTGCGCGGCGGTCGCGTCGGGGTGGGTGAAATCGACGACGGCGTCCGAGGCCTTGAAGAGCGCGCCGGTGTCGTCGCCGATGCTAAGGCCATGCTCGGCGGCGCCGATAAGGAGGCCAAGGTCCTGGCCGAGGACGCCGCTGCCCGGGGGTTCGGTGCCGCCGGCGAGTTGGCAGCCCTCAACGCCTAGAACCTCGGCGATCAGCATCCGGCCCATGCGCCCGGCGGCGCCGACGATTCCGATCTTCATGGCGTTTTTCCTCAAGCCCGTTTTGATTGGCCCGCAGGCTATATCACAAAAGCCCTGGTTTGAAACGGGCTTGAGAGGCGGGGGAGATCGGTTATGCTGTCGGGAGCACCGGGAAGTGCGTTTCGGACGTGGGATTGATGGGCCTTGCCATTCGGTCATCCCGGTGCGCCCTTCCGGTGTTATGGAAAATCCCACCCGAATGTAGGCTTTCGTCGGCTTATGGTGGCTTTTGTCACCTTTTCCCGGCGTTATGGAAAATTTCCGCCGGAATGTACGCATTCGTACGCATTTGTACGCAAAGGTCCTCATTCGCCGGTATTTTTCCGAGGGCGCATGCCGGAGCGTTCGAGCGATTAACAGAACAGGGGATCAAACAGCCCCGATCAAAAGTTCGAACATCGCGTTCTGTTTCTCCAAGTGGTTCGACTGGAAGGTAAATTTCTTCAAGTAACCCTTCTACTCCTTCAAATCCTCTCCCAACTCCATCATCTTGCCGCAGAAGCCCGCCGCCTGGGAGCAATGGGTCTCGGCGCCGGGCGCCTTTCGGCGGCGGTGACGGAGAGAGCGCGCCGCACCGCCTCGGGCTCCCGGTCGATGACCATGAGGAAGGCGCGCGCCGCCACGTCCGGTTGCCGGCGGCCCTGCTCCCAGTTCCTGACCGCGTGGAGGGCGAATCCGAACCTGGACGCGAATTTCGCCTGGGATAGGCCGAGGCGCTCGCGGACCGCCCTGACATCGACACGTTCCGGAACGTGGGCGACAAATCCCTTCCGTCCGCCCAGGGCATAGGCCAGGGCCTCCCTGGCGCCGTCGAGAATCGTCTCACCCGCCTTCGACATCGTGTTTCACTCCTTTCGGTACTCCTTAACCAGGCCACGCAACATTTTGCAGAGTTTGTTGCGCTCGGCCTTGATGAGATTAACCTTTTCGCCCTTGCCGAACGCGGTGAGCAGGAACACCGGCAATCCGGCGCCACCGGTAAACGTAATGACGCGTATTCCTCCGCTCTTGCCGCGGCCTTTGACCGCCCACCGGAGCTTTCTGGCGCCCCCCGTCTGGCGCCCCCCGTCCCAACCATCAACTCCCCGGCGTTGGGATTAGCGGCAACATAATCCACGAGGGCGCTTAGCCCGTCGGTTGTCAATAGGCCCCGTGTTCGGCGTTGAAATTCCGGTGTCTCGACGATCGTTCGCAATGGGGGGTCCAGCATGAAATATGGTACGCCATTGGCTTAGATGGGTCAATGGCGTAGTCTTGGAAGAAGCCCTACTCCTTCAAGTCCTCCCAAAGTTCACGCACCTTGCCGAAGAAGCCGTGCGCCTGGGGGCTGTGGGTTTCGGTGGCGCTTTCGGAGTCGAACTCCTTGAGCAGCTCCTTTTGCCGGGCCGTCAGGTTGACCGGCGTCTCGACCATCGCCTGGACGAACATGTCGCCCCGCGCACTGGAGCGCAGGATCGTCATGCCCTTGTTCTTGAGCCGGAACTGGTGCCCGGTCGGCGTGCCGGGGGGAAGGGTGACCCGCGCCAGCTTGCCCTCGACGGTCGGCACCTCGATGATGCCGCCGAGCGTCGCCGTGGTCATCGAGATCGGCACCCGGCAATGGATGTCGGCGCCGTCGCGCTGAAAAAGCCGGTGCGCCTTGATGGACAGGAAAATATAAAGGTCGCCCGGCGCAGCACCCCTCAGGCCGGCCTCGCCCTCGGCGGCAAGCCTGATACGGGTGCCGTCCTCGACCCCCTCGGGGATGTTGATGGACAGCTTCTTTTCCTTGTTGATCCGACCCTGGCCGCCGCAGGTGCCGCATGGGTCCTTGATCACCTCGCCGCGGCCTGCGCAGGCGGGACACGTGCGCTCGACGGTGAAGAACCCCGATTGGGTGCGCACCCGGCCGTGGCCGCCGCAGGTGCCGCAAGTCGTCAGCGCGGCGCTGCCGGCCGAGCCGGTGCCCTTGCAGTCCGAGCACGCCACCGACGACGGCACGCGGATATCGGCCTGTTTGCCCTCGAACGCCTCTTCGAGGGAGATTTCCATGTTGAAACGCAGATCAGCGCCCTTGCCGGCGGCCCCCGCGCCCCCTTGGGCCCGATGGCCACCGAAATCGCCGAACATTTCATCGAAGATATCTGCAAATCCAGAAGCGAAACCGCCGCCGAATCCACCTGGACCACCACCAGCCCCCCCTGCCCCGGCGGCGGCGTGTTCGAAAGCGGCGTGGCCGAAACGGTCGTAGGCGGCCCGTTTCTGGTCGTCCTTGAGGACCTCATAGGCCTCGGAAAGGTTCTGGAATTTTTTTTCGGCCTGCTTGTCTCCGGGGTTCTTGTCCGGATGGAATTTCATCGCCAGCTTGCGGTAGGACTTCTTGATATCCTCCGCGGCGGCGTCGCGGCCGATCCCGAGTGTCGCGTAATAGTCCTCTTTAGCCATCAGAGGGGGCCCTCAAAGAATTGACCATTTAACAGGAGACGCGCGCCGGGCCGGTCCTACTTCTTTTTCTTGTCCGGATTGGCGTCCTCGAAATCGGCGTCCTCGTCCGACGGCTCCCCGGCCCCGTCTTCAGAATCGGCATCGCCCCGGTCTTCGGAATTGGTCTCGGCCCCGTCTTTCACCTCGTCTTTCGTCTCGTCCTCCTTGGTGTCTTCAGTCCCGTCTTCCGGGTCGACCTCTTCGAAGTCGGCGTCGACGACCTTGGCCCCGTCGGAACCATCGCCGCCGGCGCCTTCGGCCGCGTCGTCATCGTCGGAATCTTCGCCCCCGGCGGCGTCTTCCTGAGCCGCCTTGTACATGGCCTCGCCCAGCTTCATGGTCGCCTCGGTCAAGATCCCTGTCTTCGCCGTGATGGATTCGGCGTCATCGCCTTCGAGGGCTTCCTTGAGGTCCTTGATGCCGTCCTCGATGGCCTGGCGCTCGTCGTCGGAAACCTTG
>PTLK01000059.1 GCA_002938075.1 Alphaproteobacteria bacterium MarineAlpha3_Bin3 | reverse complement strand
GGCGGCTTGCAGGTGGCTGAGATCGGGTTTGCGGTCATCGGTGAACGGCGTCGGCACGGCAAGAATAAAGGCGTCCGCGGGTTCGGGCTCGGTGGCGGCGCGGAGCTTTCCGGCGCCGACGGCGTCGAGAACCATCTTGTCCAGGTCCGGCTCGACAAGGTGAACCTTGCCCTGGTTGATTAGTTCGACAATCTCGATATTGATGTCGACGCCCAACACGTCCAGCCCCCGGTAGGCGAAGATCGCCGCCGTCGGCAAGCCGACGTAGCCGAGCCCGACCACCGAAAGCCGCTTGAAACCGGGGTCTGCCTTAGAGATCACGGGACAGCTCCTCGACGATGCGTTGGCTGGCCTTGCCGTCGCCATAGGGGTTGTGGGCGCGGCTCATGGTTGCGTAGGCGTCTTCATCGTCGAGCAGACGCACGGCCTCGGCGACGATGTTTTTCTTGTCGGTGCCCACCAGCTTGACGGTGCCGGCGTCGAGGGCTTCCGGTCTTTCGGTGACGTCGCGCATGACCAGGACCGGTTTTCCCAGCGACGGCGCTTCCTCCTGGATGCCCCCGGAATCGGTAATCACCAGATAGGCCCGGTCCATCAGGTAAACGAACGGCAGGTAATCCAGCGGCCCCATCAGATGGATGTTGGGTTTGCCGTCGAGGGACTTGTTGACCGGCTCGGTGACGTTGGGGTTGAGATGGACCGGATAGACGATTTCAACGTCGCCGCGGCCGGCGAGTTCGGCCAGGGCGGCGCAAATATTCTCGAAACCGGGGCCGAAATTCTCGCGCCGGTGCCCGGTCACCAGGATCAGCCGCCGGGCCGGGTCCAAGGACGAAAATCGGCTTTCCTGCTCCTGTCTTAAGTCTTTGTTTTTTTTTAATCTTTTTGTCACTGACAGGAGCGCGTCGATGACCGTATTGCCGGTCACGACGATACGGTCTTGCGGCACCCCCTCGCGGGTCAGGTTATCTTTTGCCGTTTCCGTCGGCGCGAAGTGCAAATCGGCGATGGCGTCGGTCAGCTTGCGGTTCATTTCCTCCGGAAAGGGGGCGTAAGGGTCGCTGGTGCGAAGCCCGGCTTCTACATGACTGACGGGAACCATCCGATAAAACGCCGCCAATGCGGCGGCTAGGGTGGTGGTGGTGTCGCCGTGGACAAGAACGCGGTCGGGCTTGAAATCTTCCAGCACGTCCATCATCCCCGTCAGAACGGCCTGGGTAATGTGGGCCAGGTCCTGGTTTTCACGCATGATGTCGAGGTCGTAATCGGGGCTAACGTGGAACAGCCCCAAAACCTGATCAAGCATGGACCGGTGCTGCGCGGTAACGCAGACACCGGCCTCGACCCCAGGGGCCTCTTCCAAGGCCTTGATGACGGGAGCCATTTTAATGGCCTCAGGACGCGTTCCGAAAACGCTCAACACTCGCATTTTGGCTTGTCTTTCAGTTCCTTGTGAGATGATTGGATATCGTGTCCGGTGCCATTTCGCAAGAACGGCTTTGCCAACCCCGATTGAATGCTTAAGGTGAGGTTCGCCTTATCGAAGAGGATATCGCGCATGGGTCTTTCTTTTTTTTCGAGAATGGCCGTCGGGTTGGCTGGCGCCGTGGCGGCGCTGATTGGTTCCGGGCACGTGGCCGTGGCCGAAATGGTGCCTCACCGGGCGGTTTATTCCCTGACCATGGGCAAGGGCGATACTTCGGGCCGGTTCGTCAATGTCGGCGGGGCGGTCAAAATGGTGCTGGAAAAAACCTGCGATGCCTGGATCATCGCGGAGCAGATCAACATGCACATCGATACCCAGGTTGGAGGCCGGCTGCTTCAGGACCTCAAATACACCGGTTGGGAATCGCTCGACGGCAGGCAATACCGTTTCGCCGCGCATTCAAGGATCAACAACGAAAGCAAAAAATTCATGGGCAAAGCCCGGTCCGATCTCAACCAGCCGGGGGAGGCCGTCTATTCGAAGCCAAAAAAGATGAAAATGGTACTACCGCCGGGAACGCGTTTCTATTTCGGCCTGACGTCCTGGTTGATCGAGCGCGCCCGTTCCGGGGCTACCAGGGCCGAAACCGTGGTCTTCGACGGCACCGACGAGGAAGGGCCGCAGCGGGCCGTCGCCTTTATCATTGCGTTGGAAAAAAACAGCGGCGCCGTCGATAACGGACTGGGTCCCCTGGTCGACAGGCCCGGCTGGTCCATGCGGATCGCTTTCTATCCCATCGATGGCCGGGGCGCGGCCCCCGATTACGAAGTCCAGGCCGTGATCCTCGACAACGGGGTGGCGCCGAAAATGGAACTGGTTTTCACCAATTTCACCGCGATCCAAAAGCTGGAAAAAATAGAAGCCCTCGAATTGCCCAAATGCTAAATCCAGTGCAATTGTCATAATCCCTTGTAAGGATTAGACTTTTTCCCGTTATCCTCGGGGAACGGCTGTGCAAGCCATGAACATTAAAATAAAACCCTCGACGGTTTGCCTGGCCGCCCTGTTGGCGGTGTTTGTGACGGTATTTTCGCTCCCCGCCGCCGCTGAATCCGGGTTTACCGGCATGCAGATCCAGGGCATGTCGGAAAAAATCGCCAAAGCCCTGGGCCGCAAAGCCGCGGACGGTGTGCTCGTCCGGGACGTCGCTTTGGGCGGGCCGGCCGACAAGGCGGGCATCCATCTCGGCGATCTGATTTTCAAATACGTCGGCAAGAATATCGACAGCTTCCAAACCATGGTCAAAACGGCGGGTTCCACCCGGCCCGGCCAGGAGGTTGAGGTTTCCCTCGTGCGCCAGGGCAAACCGATGACGCTAACGATGAAGCTGGGAAAATGGACGAAACCTTGGCGCATCACCGATACCGCCGTCGCCAGTCTTCCCCAATACAGGTTGACCATGGCGACGTTGACGCAAAAATTGCGCAAGGGTTTGGGCCTTCGATGGAGCTCCATCGGCGTGGTGGTGACCCTGGTTGATCCCGACAGAACGGATATCGGGCTCAGGCGCGGCGACTTGATCGTCCAGGTCAATCAGCACGATGTTTGGTTGCCGGAGCAGGTGGTCGAACAATACAAGGCCACCAAAAAGGCCGGCCGCAAGGACCTGTTGTTGCTGATAGAGCGGGTTAACGGATTTTATTTTATGCTGTTGCCGGTGAAGTAGAAGAGGCGGGGATCAGCTTCCCCGGGCCTGGGAAATCAATTTCTTCAACGCCGCCCGATCGATGGCTCCGCGGACGATTTTGTCGCCGATGACGAAAGCCGGCGTGCCGTTGATGTCCAGCGCCTGCGCCAGGGCAAAGTTTTTCTCGATCATTTTGTCGATCCGGGGGTCGGCCATGGTTTTCTTTAACGCCTTGACGTCGTAGCCGTTCTTGGCGGCGATTTTCATGACCCCTTGTTCCGGCAACGCGCCCTTGGTGACCATTAAAGCCCGATGGAAGGGTTCGTATTTCCCCTTGTCCGTCAACCACGCCGCCAGCGCGGCCTTGGAGGCGGCAAGGGATTGCGGCCCTAAGATCGGGAATTCCTTGTAAACGTAGCGAATGTTCCTGTCGGCGTTCAGGACCTTCATCACCGCCGGGAAAACCCGTTTGCAAAAACCGCAGCGGTAATCGAAGAACTCGACGATAGTGACGTCGCCCTTCACATTGCCGCCGACGGGGGTGGCCGGGTCATTGAAAAGCTCGTCGTGGAACTTAACCAGATTAGCCTTCGACCGCGCCTGGGCATCACGTTTATCGCGCGCCTGCAGGCTCTGGATGGATTCGATGATGACTTCCGGGTTGTTCAGGATGAAGTCGCGAATAAGGTCTTCGAAGGACCGCTTCTCGGCAGGCGAAAATAATAGCGCCGGAGCCTTGGGCTGAAGACCGCTTTGTGACTGTGCCAGGAGAGGGGAATGTTTCTGCGCCTGGGCCGGCCCGGCGATGGCGGCCAATAACAGACCCGCCATCAAGGCGGGGAATATGCGGCTGAAAAAGGGATTGGATTTCATCAGCAGGGTCGATCTCATTGTTGCACTAGGAGCGAAAGAGTGCCGCATGATGATTGGTCAGGTGGTTTTTGTACAGGTTTTTGGCTTGCCGGCACCTCAAGGCCCGCAACGTTCCGCCCTAGCGGGACAGGCGAAGGCCCGATATATAAGCGGGGCTGGGGGGTTTGCTGGCCGCCGCGGCAATGCGAATAAACGTGATCCGTGACAGCCCGGCGTCGTCCTCCGGCTAGGCCCTCCGGTAGATGTCCGACAGTTCGACGGTTTCCAGCCACCATGAACCGGTATTCTCGCGTCCCCCCCTGGCCGTATAACGCGACGCGGCTTGGCGGCGCGTTGACGATTTCGGTTTGGTGATGGAGCCTCGCTGCAAGGCCGATTCCCCCCAGATGATGACCACCGCCCGGTCGTGGGGAGGAAGGGTGTCATCGGGCCAAACCAGGGCCGTGCCTCCCAGGCCCCGGGATTTCGGGTTGCCGCCGTGAAACCCGACCACCAGCCGGACCGGATGAACGCCTGAGGGTTGCGGGTCCATGTTCTATGCCCAACTGAGATAGGGCGTCGCCAGAAGAGATGCCCGGGTCGGCTTGACGGCGACAAAACTCCGTTGTCCGTTAATTACCTTCAAGGCCGGCACGCCGGCCCGCTCGACAACCGTCAACTGGCCCCGGCCGGCCTTTCCCTCAATGATCCAATCAAGCGGCAGGGCGTTGGGTTCGAACGCCGGCACCGGGCCGAGAACGTTCATGGTGCCGCTGGGGGCGACGTTGCTGGCGGGCTTGGAACAAGCGGCGGCGAAAGCAAGCAA
The DNA here is from genome assembly GCA_002938075.1 of Alphaproteobacteria bacterium MarineAlpha3_Bin3. Taxonomy (GTDB): domain Bacteria; phylum Pseudomonadota; class Alphaproteobacteria; order Rhodospirillales; family Casp-alpha2; genus Casp-alpha2. Next base: position 4,901 of record PTLK01000059.1, on the reverse strand, counting down.
AGAAACCGATCACAGGGCTAAAAGCAACCTTCCGGGCCTTGCCATCCGCACCGTCATGGGGTGTCCCTTATTTATTCTTTTTTTGCCGGGCGGCGAGAAGAATGTCCTGGGATTGCAGCCATTCCCGGGACCCGTGGGGGAAAAGCCGTTCGGCAAGGCCGGCATGGTAAAGGGCGACGGATTTCTTACCCGTCAACAAGGCTTCTTCGGCCAAGGCCAGGGAACTATGTCCCTTGTCCCCCCGGCGTCCATAGGCGATCGCCAGCTGTCGCCAAGTGAAGGGGGATTCCGAATCATCGGCAATGGATATGCGCAGGTTGTCGATCGCCGTGTCCAACAGCGCCGGGTTGTTCAAGGCCAACTGAACACGGGCCAGTTCACGGCGTATCAGCGGGTTGTCGGGCAACAGGGTAACGGCGTTCTGATAAGACACCAGCGCCGCTCCCGGTTTGCCGTTTTCAAACAGCATTTGCCCTTTCAGTTCCCGGAAGTAAGGGTCTTTGGGATACTCTGCGATTAGCCCGTCGATCAGCGGCACCGCTTTTTCCAGGTTTGGTTCTCGGTAATAGCCGACGGCCCTGGCGTATCGGGATTCCAGGCTGTTGTCGCTCTCCTTGTAAACCCCTAGCGTATGGCCAATGGGGTTCAGGAATCCATAAAGCTTGGCCCGGGCCCGCCGGAAATTGATGTCGAACTTTGATGACACGGCGTTATCGGAATAGGGGGAGTTGGCAACATGATGGGCGATGGCGGCCACGCGATCACGGGTCAAGGGGTGTGTCCGGACGTAGGGGTCCTGGCGTTCGGGAACCCGAAACTCCTGATCCCCCAGAATTTCCATGAATTCAAGAAACCCCCTGGCCGATATCTTGACTTTGTCCAGATACTTCAAGGCCGCCTGGTCGGCCGTCGATTCCTGGGTCCGCGTGTAACTCAGGAAATTGCGTACTACTATCCCTTGGCCGCCGGCGATGATGACGCTGCCGATGTCTCCGCGCCCGGCACCGATAGCGGCGCCGCCCAAAATTATCGACAGGATCGTCGTTGCGGTGCTGCCTTTGAGGGCATCTTTGATCCGCGCCAGGTGGCCACCGGAAATGTGACCGGTTTCGTGGGCGATAACGCCGATGATTTGCTCGGCGCTCTTGGCCTGCGTCAGCATGCCGGTATTGATAAACAACCGCTGTCCGCCGGCGACGAAGGCATTAAGGGTTTTGTCCCTGACCAGGTGAATCTTAACCGCCGAAGGATCAAGGTTGGCGGCGAGGAATACTGGCGTTGAAAAATTGCGGATGGTATTTTCAATCTCCGCATCGCGGATCAGAGAGATTTTTTGGCCGCGGGCGTCGGTCGCTCCCATCAACAAGACGGCGGAAATCAATAAAACGGTGACAAAATCGAAAATGCGTTTCAGCAAGGTCTTCAACCTCAAGGATTTACGCCCCCCGTCCACGATAGCCCGTGCATGGGGGAAACGTAGTCTCGAGAAGGGATGTCGTCAAATAGCGCCACTCTTTTTGGCCCTGCTATTGACCGCCTGTTCCTCCAATCCGCTTGAATACCTCAACCCGTTCAAGTCCAAAGAAGATGAAGGAAAACGCGGAACCATCGGGTTCGTCATAGGGTTCTTCGGCGGGGTGGTGACGGACGAACCCCGGGCGACGTTGGTCGGCCGTGATATCCTGTCCTCGGGCGGAACAGCGGCGGATGCGGCCGTTGCCGTATCGATAGCCCTTTCCGTGACCTTGCCGTCTTCGGCCAGCCTCGGCGGCGGCGGCGTTTGCGTGGTTCATGACTCCAAGTCAAACACCACGGAAACTCTGGATTTCCGGTCCGGGGTTCCGAAAAATATATCGGCCACGGCCATCCTCCCCAACGCCGTTCCCGGTCTTATCCGCGGGATGGCGGTTCTGCATTCCAAATACGGCCGCCTGGTCTGGGCCAATCTGGTGTCGCCGGCTGAAACCCTGGCCCGGTTCGGCAACCAGGTTTCGCGCGCCTTTGCCCGGGACTTAAAGCAAATCCCCCCGGCCCTTCTGGCGGACCTCCAAATACGAAAGATTTTCAGCCTCGGAAAGGGAGGCCGCTTAATCCAGGAGGGGGATTTCCTCAAGCAACTGGACTTATCGTCGGTCCTGGGTCGGCTCAGGGCCCGGGGCGCAGGCGATTTCTATACCGGGCTCCTAGGACGCCAATTGGTCGCCGCCGTCGCCCGGGCGGGGGGCTCGCTCACTCTTGACGACCTTAGGGCCTTTGCCCCCCGATGGCGGCCGACCCTGAAAATCCCTTATATCCAAAACACCAAATTTCATTTTCCCGGGTCCCCCGGCCCGTCGGGCGTTTTGGCGGCGCAAATAATCGGGATGATGGCCGAAAACGGCGATTGGGAAGACTCCTCTCCGGTGGAAAGGGAACACCTTATGGCGGAAGTGATCGCCATTGCCCATGCTGGCCGTAATCGCTGGCTCCGCAATGACGGCTCCCTTGCCGTCGATCCCACGGGCTTGGTTTCGGAGGATAGCCTCGAAAACCTGATTTCCGGAATCAAACCCGAGCATCACGTTTATTTCGGGAATTCCAAGGCCCCGCCGGGGGGGAATCCTGTCTCCTCCACGGGAACGGGGTTTGTCATCGTTGACCGCGAAGGATCGGCCGTCGCCTGTTCCCTGACCCTCAACAATCTTTTCGGCGCCGGAAAGGTCGCCCAGGGTATGGGTATTTTACTGGGTGCCCTGCCGGGGCCGCTTGGCCGCGGCCCGGATTCATTGGCGGCGATGCTGCTGATTAACAATGTCCACAACATCTTTTATTTAGGCCTTGCCTCATCCGGCGGGGCCGTGGCGCCGAGCGTCCTTGCCGGCGTTGCGACGCGTACGCTTATGGGCAGAAAAGAGGAAACCCTGGAAATGGCGCTGGCCGCCAAGCGTCTCTATAACAGCGGGAACCCGGATTTGACCTATTACGAACAAGGCATGGACACTTCCATTATCGACGACTTGTCCAAACGGGGGCATCGGTTGAGCCCGGTGCCTACCCTGGGAAAAGTAAATGGGGTTTTTTGCTCGACCGGGGTTCCCAGCGAGAAAGACCTCTCCTGTTCCATGCGGCCCGATCCCAGAGGATTCGGCTTGGCGGCCGGCGCCGAATAGGACTGGGCCCGCACCATGGTCCTCAAGGTCGCCAAGCGCGGAACCATCCCGCCGTTCATCGTCATGGACGTCATGCGGGAGGCTAACGTGCGCGAGGCCCAGGGCGAGGACGTGCTGCACCTGGAGGTGGGACAGCCCGGCACCGGCGCCCCGGGGCCGGTCCTGGAGGCGGCGAAAGCGGTGCTGGATGAAGACCGCCTCGGGTACACCGATGCCCTTGGCCTGCCGGCGTTGAAACGCCGCATTGCGCGGCATTACCAGGATGCCTATGGCCTTGCGGTCGATCCGGAACGGGTCGTCGTCACCACCGGGTCGTCGGGCGGGTTCGTGCTATCGTTCCTGGCCGCTTTCGATGCCGGTGACCGGGTGGCGTTGTCGAGCCCCGGTTATCCCGCCTACCGGAATATCTTGAGAGGCGTCGGGTGTGAAGTGGTGGATATACAAGTCGGGCCCGACACCAACTTTCAGCCGACCCCGGAATTGGTCGACCGCGCCGTCCACGACTCCGCCGCCGCCATCGACGGCTTGATCATCGCCAGCCCGTCGAACCCGACGGGGACCATGATCCACGCCCGGGAACTGAAAGAGCTGATCGGGTATTGCGCCGACAACGCCATCCGCCTGATTTCGGACGAAATCTATCACGGCATTACCTATGGCAAAAAGGCGGAAACGGCGCTTCGCCATACGGACGATGCCATCGTCGTCAACAGCTTCTCCAAGTATTTTTCCATGACCGGCTGGCGTCTCGGATGGATGGTCGCGCCCGAGGAACTGCTAAGGTCCTACGAGTGCCTGGCGCAAAATCTTTTCATTTCGCCGCCGTCCCTTTCCCAGCACGCCGGGATCAAGGTTTTCGACTGCGGCGACGAACTGCAGGCCAACGTCGCCCAGTACGCGGAAAACCGCGGGATCTTGTTGGAAAAACTGCCGGCGGCGGGTTTCGAAACCCTGGCCCCGGCCGAAGGGGCCTTTTACATCTATGCCGATATCGCCAACCTGACCAACGACAGCCAGGATTTCTGCAAACGCATGCTGGCCGAAACCGGGGTCGCGGCAACGCCCGGGGTGGACTTCGACCCCGGGCGCGGCAACCATTTCATGCGCTTTTGTTTTGCCGGCGAGACATCGGACATGGCCGAAGCCATGGACCGCCTCGGCCGCTGGCGGCGTTAGGACCCGGCCCTTGGTAATAGGCTCGCTTATTTAGCCGGTTTGTTCCACCACCCCTTGCGGCCCTGGGATTTTCCCGGCGCCTGGTTCTCGCCGGCCACGCCGCCGATATTGATGACATTGGTTTTTGCGGCGTCGACGCCGGTCGACGCGGCTGCCTGCCTGGCCGGGACGGAGGGCTCCGCCACCGTTGCCGGAGGGCTGGCTTCATCGGCAGTCTGGATGGGGATATTAATGACGGTCTTTCCCTCGGTCGGCTTGTCCTCTTTCGTTTTTGCGCTGCGCCGGGGGCGGCGGGCCGGTTTGCCGGTCGCCGGGTTGACGTCATCGCCGGCGCCGTCCTTGTCGGCGGCGGATGCCTCGGTTTTGGCCTCCGTTTCCGCCTTCTTGGTCTTTATGCCGCCGCTTCGCTTGGCCGGGTCTTTCGCTTTTCTCCGGCGCACCGACTTATTCTTGGCCGGGGCCTCGGCGGCGGTGGGGGCGTCGGGGCCCGGCAAGGGGATAACGTTATCGACGTCGCTGGTTTCCGCTTCGGCCGCGGCCGCCGGCGGCGGGGCGTTACCGGTCCGGTCCTGGGCC
>PTLK01000058.1 GCA_002938075.1 Alphaproteobacteria bacterium MarineAlpha3_Bin3 | reverse complement strand
TGGGGCAATTGGAACTGGCGGGGTTGACGCTCCTAGGTGCGTCGCCGGATTGGGTCGTCATCCGCATCACCAAGGAAGGCGAGGTCACCTTCGATGACGCCGAACCGTACCTGAGGAAGGGCCTGTTCGAGGCCGCCGCCCTGCTTCACGAAAAATACGGCGACAAGGTTTCGATCGGCATTTGCGGCCCGGTCGCCGAATACGGCGGCCTGATCGCCGGCATCGCGTTCTCGGACCAGGAAAACCGCCCCGTCCGCCTTTCCGCCCGCGGCGGCGTCGGCGCGGTGATGGGGTCCAAGAAGGTCAAGGCCATCGTCGTCGACAAGCACAAGATGCCGACCTTCCACGACCGCAAGAAGCTGATGACGTCGGTCCGGGAATACGGAGCGAAGCTGGACGACGACGCGGCGATCAAGAGCCTGGGCCGCAACGGCACCGCCCAGGTGGCGGACATCATCAATCATCTGGGCGGGTTGCCGGTCCGCAACTTCGGCAACGGCCAGGTGGTCGACCGCGACAAGGAGACGCTGAAGATGGGCGGCGATTATATCCGCGAGCAGAACATCGCCCGCGGCGGCAACACCACCCATGCCTGCATGCCCGGGTGCATGATCAAGTGCTCCAACGTTTACAACGACGCCGACGGCAACGAGGTCGTCTCGCCCCTGGAATACGAGACCATCGGGCTTTTAGGCACCAATTGCGGGCTAACCGATCCCGACGATGTGGCGCGGCTGAACTGGACCGCCAACGACCTCGGCATCGACACCATCGAAACCGGCGCGTTGCTGGGCATCCTGATGGATTCCGGCCAGGCCGAATACGGCGACGTCACCTTCATGGAAGAGGCCCTGGAGGACATCCGCCAGGGCAACGAACGCGGAAGGCTGTTGGCCCAGGGGACGGCACGGGTCGGCGAGCATTTCGGCATCGAACGGGTGCCGGTGATCAAGAAGCAGGCCATCAGCGCCTATGACCCCCGGGTGATTGAGGTCACCGGCATTTCCATGATGGTGACGGCACAAGGGGCCGACCACACGACCGGCAACCTTTTCAACATCGAAACCAAGGACAAGGACACCAAGGAACTGACCGCCGCCAGCATGGAGGTACAGATGATGTGCGCGGCTGCTGATTCGCTGGGCCTTTGCGTGTTCGGACGCTCGGTTACCAACATCAACCTGGAACTGATCACCACCGCCCTCAACGACGCCCTCGGGACGGACCTGGATGTCGGGTTCTTCGCCCTGCTCGGCCTGGAGACGCTGGAACTGGAAATACAATTCAACGAACAGGCGGGCTTCACCGAGGCCGATGACGAGTTGCCGGCGTTCTTTTACGACAACCCCTTGCCGCCCACCGACAAAACGGCCCGTCATCACAGCGCCGAGGTCAACCGTTTCCGCAAGGAATGGATGGCCGCTCAGGCTACTAGTCACCGCGCATTTCGTTGATGATTTCGGCCATGATGGCAACCGCGATCTCCCCCGGCGACACGGCGCCGATATCGAGACCGACGGGGCCGTGGATTTTCTCCAACGCCGCCTTGTCCAACCCCAATGCCGCCAGCCTTTCGGCCCGCTTGGCCTGGGTCTTTTTGCTGCCCAGGGCGCCGACGTAGAACGCCGGCGACGTCAACGCGGCTTTCAGGGCCGGGTCGTCCAGCTTCGGGTCATGGGTCAGGGTGACGACGGCGGTCTGGTCGTCGAGGTCGAGGTCGTCCAACGCCGCTTCCGGCCATTCGGTGATCACCTCGACGTCGGGGAACCTTTCTTCGGTGGCGAAGGCTTGCCTTGGGTCGACGACGACGACGTGAAAATCGGCGATTTTCGCCAACGGCGCCAGCGCCTGGGCGATATGAACGGCGCCGATGACCACCAGGCGCCGGGGCTGGGCCACGGCTTCGATGAAATAGGGTTCGGCGCCGTCCTCGACCAGGCGGCTTTGCTTTTCCATGACCGCCTGCCCGGCGCCTTCCAAGACCGTTTTGGGCACCGCCAGCGGTCCCTCCGGCTTGCCCTCGGCGACCAGGGCCGAGGCGCCGTCGGTAAGCCGGGTAACGATGGCGGACGGCTTGCCTTCCCGTCGCCGTTGGCGGGCGGCTTTGTAAGGCACCGCCACATCGTCGAGTCGCCGGACCAGGACGCGGATTTCGCCGCCGCAGGCGAGGCCCACCTCCCACGCCATTTCGTCGGTGACGCCGTAATCGAACACGGCTGTTTCGGCGCCCTTCAATATCTCCAGCGCCTCGTTGACCACCGCCCCCTCGACGCAGCCCCCGGAAACCGAGCCGACCATGGCGCCGTCGTCGCGGACGCACAGGTGGCTACCGATGGGGCGGGGCGAAGACCCCCAGGTCGAGACCACGGTGGCCAGCGCCGCCCCGCGCCCCGATTCCAGCCAAACGAAGCCCTGTCCGAGGACATCGCTGTTGGCCATGGTGACTTTGTCGAGGCTCATCGGCCGCAACCCTTATTTCAGCAACAAGTACGCCGCCAGTCCCATGACAGCCAGACATAGTGCGGCCATGACCAGCCCCCGGTTCACTTGTAGTTCCCGGGGGGCTTCCGGGCGGGGCGCTTCGGCCGCCGGTTCGGGGGCTTCGCCGCCGACAATGCGCTGGAAGGATTGGAAGAATTCCCCGGCCAGCTTCTTCGTCGTCGCTTCCATCAGCCGGCCGCCCAGTTGCGCCAGCTTGCCGCCAACCTCGGCGGTGATCTCATAAGTCAGCCGCGTACCTTCCGGGTCCTCCTCCAGCCGCACTCGGGCCGACCCCTTGGCGAAACCCGCCGGGCCGGCCTTGCCGCCGCCGGAGATGGTGTAGCTTTCGGGGACAATGATATCGGAAAGAGTGACCTCGCCCTTGAAGGTGGTTTTCACCGGGCCGACCTTGGTGACGACTGTGGCGGTAAATTCGTTGTCCGTTATTTTTTCCAGAGCCTGGCACCCCGGTATGGCCTCGGTCAAAACGTCGGGATCGTTGAGCGCCGCGAAGACCGCCTCGCGTGGCGCATGGATCAGGATTTCGTCTTTCAGTTCCATGTCGGTCTCTTGTTGTTTTAAGAAAGGCTTATCTGTACTTCCGGGGCGGAAAGATCAAGGCGCTTCACCGGATAAATATCATTCGTCCGGCAAGTCCTCTGGCGAGTCCCCCGGCAAATCCCCGGGGCCGTCGATGTCGAAATGGATGTCCGCGGTATCGACCTCGACCGCCGATATCTCGTCGGCGTTCATTTTCAGCAGATCCCGGCCGCCGGTGTCGCCAGAAACCCCCAGCAGTTGCGGGAAAAACCGCCTCGGCCACAACACCGGGTGGCCCCGCCGGCGTTCAAAAACGGGGGCGCAGATATCGGTTTCGCCGCCATCTTCGAAGCGCCCGATCAAAAGGTCGATGATGTCGGCTGAAATCCGGGGCATATCGGCAAGCAGCACCAACGCTCCCGTTCGCCCCTCCGGGACCGCCGATATCCCGGCCTTCAAGGACGTGCTCAGCCCGTCGTGGTAATCGGGATTATGGACCACCCTCAGGTCTAAACCTGCGAGGACGGAGATGATGAGATCGGCCTCATATCCGGTGACGGTAATGACCTCCGCCGCCCGGGATGCCAGGGCGGCCCCTGCGGCACGGCGGACAAGAGGCGCGCCGCCGGCCTCGAACAGCAGTTTGTTGGCGTCGCCCGAGCGCCTGGATTCCCCGGCCGCCAGGATGACAGCGGCGACGCCGCCGGCCTTTTTGCCGGCGCCGGAATCATTCGAATTTTGGTCTTGGTTCGGCATCAAAAGCCGGGCTTTCGTTTATCGAAACGCCTGTTATAAAGGATTTTCGGCCATCGGCGCAAAAACCGGCCGAAACCCGCATCGATGTGGAGGGATAATGCCAAAAATAGCGCTCAGCGTTAACAGCCAACCTGTCAGCCACGACGTCGAGGGGCGGTTGTTGCTGGTCGATTTCATCCGCGAGGTGCTGGGGCTGACAGGCACCCATGTCGGCTGCGATACCAGCCAGTGCGGCGCCTGCGTCGTTCACGTCAACGGCCAGCCGGTCAAAAGCTGCACCCTGTTGGCGGTGCAGGCCGACGGCGCCGATGTCACCACCATCGAAGGCGTTTCCCCCGACCAAGGGCTTAATCCCCTTCAACAGGCTTTCCACGAAAAACACGGCCTTCAATGCGGGTTCTGCACGCCCGGCATGGTGATGACGGCGATGGCCCTGATCGAGGACAACCCGGACCCCAGCGACGCCGACATACGCCATGGGCTCGAAGGCAACATCTGCCGGTGCACCGGCTACCAGAACATCGTCGAGGCCGTCCGGACCGGGGCGAAGGTCATGCGGGGCTGAACGATGCAGGATTTTGAATACCAAAAGCCGAAAACCGTGACCGAGGCCGGTGACGCCTTTAACGCCCAATCCGACGGCTCCTTCCTGGCCGGCGGGCAAACGCTGATCCCGGTGTTGAAACAAGGCCTGGCCATGCCGTCGGGGCTCATCGACCTTGCCGGAATCGAGGACCTGCAAGGCATCACCGCCACGGAGTCGACCCTGACCGTCGGCGCCATGACGACCCATGCCCGGGTGGCGGCGTCCCCCGAAGTGCAAAAGGCGATTCCGGCGCTGGCCGGGCTGGCCGGCGGCATCGGCGACCCGCAGGTGCGCAACCGGGGAACCCTCGGTGGCTCGCTGGCCAACAACGACCCTTCCGCCGATTACCCGGCCGCCGTATTGGCCTTGTCGGCGGTGGTGGTGACGGACAAAAGGCGCATCCCGGCGGACGGGTTCTTCACCGGCATGTTCGAAACGGCGCTCGACGAAGGGGAACTGATCACCGACGTCGAGTTTCCGGTTGCCGAGCGCGCGGCCTATGCGAAATTCCCCAACCCGGCGTCCCGGTACGCCGTCGCCGGGGTCTTCGTCGCCCGCGTTGACGGGGCGGTTCGCGTCGCCGTCACCGGTGCCGGGCCGGGGGTGTTCCGGGCAGCCGAAATGGAGGCCGCCCTGGACAAGGATTTCCAGGCCGACGCCTTGGAGGGCATCGCCGTCTCCGAGGCCGACCTGATCGCCGACATCCATGCCTCGGCCGGCTACCGGGCCCATTTGATCGGCGTCATGGCGGGGCGCGCCGTCGACGCGGCCAACGCGAATGTGGGTGCGGCATGACCGACGTAACCATCGGCCAACCGGTGAGGCGGTCCGAGGACGAGCGGTTCCTTACCGGCCGCGGCCGGTATATCGACGACATCAACCTGGAAGGCCAGGCCCGCGCCGTTGTGCTGCGCTCGGTTTATGCCCATGCCCGTATCAAGAACATCGACGCATCGGGGGCGCTGGCCATGGAAGGCGTACTTCTGGTGGTCACCGGCGAGGACTGGATCGCCGAAGGGTTCGGCCCGATGCCGACGAAAACGGCGATCCGGAAGAACCGCGACGGATCGGAGTTATCGGAACCGCCACGCCATTGCCTGGCCATCGGCCGGGTCCGCTATGTCGGCGAGCCGGTGGCCCTGGTGGTCGCCGAAACGGACCCAATCGCGCGCGACGCCCTGGATCTCATCGACGTCGATTATGAGTCCCTGGACGCGGTCACCGATGCGGTCGAGGCGCTGGCCCCGGACGCGCCGCAACTGTGGGACGACATCCCGGGGAACCTGTGCATCGATTTCGAGCTCGGCGACCGGGAAGGGGTCGAAAAGGCCTTCGCGGAAGCCGACCACGTGATCACCCTTGACCTGGAAAACAACCGCGTCACCGCGGTGCCGATCGAGCCCCGCGGCTGCGTCGGCAGCTACGACCCCGAGACCGACACCTACCTGCTGTACAACTCAACCCAGAATGTCCACGCCATTCGCGATACCTTGGCCGAGAACGTCTTCGGCATCGACAAGGAGAAAATCCGCCACATCGCGCCGGATGTGGGCGGCGGTTTCGGGGTCAAGAATAGCGCCTATCCGGAACCGCCCCTGGTGCTCTATGCGGCCAAGAAATTGGGCCGGCCGGTCAAATGGATCAACAACCGCTCCGAAAGCTTCCTGTCCGACACCCACGGCCGGGGACAGACCAGCCGCGTCCAGCTTGCCATCGACAACGACGGCACCTTCCGGGCCCTGCGCACGGAAACGGTCGCCGGCATCGGCGCCTATTGCTGGACCATTGGGCCGTTTACGCCGACCGGCGGCTCGGCCCGGACTCAGGGCGGACCCTATGATTTTCCGGTGATGTACTACCGCAGCCGCGCGGTATTCATCAACACTGGGCCAATGGACCCCTACCGTGGCGCCGGGCGGCCCGAGGCGACGTTTCAGACCGAGCGCATCATCGAATACGCGGCGCGCCAGCTCGGCCTGGATCCGATCGAGATCAGGCGCAAGAACCTGATGAGGCCAGAAAAGCTCCCCCACAAGACGTCCATGGGGCTGAACATCGATTGCGGCGACTTCCCCAAGGTGTTCGAGCGCACCCTGAAACTGGCCGATCCCGGGTCGTTTGCCGAAAGGGCCGAACAGATCAAGACCGCCGGGCGGCGGTTCGGTTTTGCCATCGCCCCCTACCTGGAATGTACCGGCGGCGGGCCGAAGGAATTCGCCGGTGTCGCCTTTGGCGCCGATGGAACGGTATCGCTGTCGGTCGGCAGCCAGTCCACGGGCATGGGCCACGAGACGTCGATGGCCCAGTTGCTGGCGGCCCGTTTGGGGATTCCGTTCGAGCGCGTCGAATACCATCAGGCCGACACCGACAAGACCCCCATCGGTGGCGGCCACGGCGGCTCCCGGGGCATGGAACTGGGCGGCAACGCCGTCGCCCAGGCCGCCGGCGAGGTGATCGAAAAGGCGTCCGGGTTGGCGGCGCATCTTTTGCAGTCGAAGGCCGCCGACCTGACCTTCGAAGGCGGCAGCTTCAAGGATTCCGGTTCCGGCGCCTCGGTGTCGATGGTTGAGGTCATCGAGGCGTCCTTCGACTCCGAGCGCCTTCCCGACGACCTGGAGCCGGGGTGTCTGGATACGGGCTCGACCTTCGAGAGGGGTGAGATTTCGATCCCCAACGGCTGTCACGCGGCGGCGGTGGAGGTCGATCCCAAGACCGGCGCCATCCTTCTTTTGGGGTATTGGGTGGTCGACGACTTCGGCACCATCATCAATCCGCTGCTCGCCGACGGCCAGGTCATGGGCGGCGTCGCCCAGGGGATCGGGCAGGTCCTGACGGAGAACATCGTCTTTGACGACAGCGGCCAATTGATCACCGGCTCGCTGATGGATTACGGGTTGCCGCGCGCCGATGGCGTCCCCGACATGGTCATCGAGTACTACGAGGGGGCGCCGACGAAGAAAAACCCTCTCGGCGTCAAGGGCGCCGGCGAGGCCGGCTGCGTCGGCTCACTGCCGGCGGTCGTCAACGCCGTCCTCGATGCGCTGAAGGAATTTGGCGTCGTCCACATCGACATCCCACTGACTTCCGAGAAGGTCTGGCGCGCGGTCCAGGACCAGGGCGCCCATGATCCAAAAGGCTTGATTGAAGGCGCGCTTTAAAAACGCCGCCCAGTTCAAACGTCAACTTTTTCAGCGATTTTAAGGAAAGCGTGGATCAGAGGGCGGTTCCTGCGGCCGTTCAGGCAGACGACGGTGAGCGAAATGAAAATGCCGGAATTTTGATCGTATCCAAGCATCGGAAACAGTTCTTATTGGCTTATCGTTCGCTCCGGCGCCAATGGCTTCGGCCGGAACATCAACTTAAACCGCGCCAAACTCTAACTTAAGCGGTGGACCAGCAAACGGGGTCACTCCATTCGTGGGGAGGGGGTTCATTCCCTTTCGTAAGACCGGTGATAATTACCACAGGGGCCGCTATTATTAGCTGGCGATCCCGTGTGCCTCAGCCGCTTCGGCGATGCGACAGGCAATTTGACCGAACCGAAAGTCGCTGCCCGGCGCTCCCGTGATGAGGCATCCAATGGGTAGGCCATCGGCGGCGAATCCCGCCGGCATGGTCACTATGGGTCCTCCGAGCGCTGTCCAAGGTGAAATGAACTTGGGTTCTCCCGTCCACGCGATGCCCTTGGGCGCAGTTTTCGGCGTGGCCGGCCAGAGAAAAGCGTCCACACCCCGGAACGCGTCAAAAAATTCGGTGCGGACCTTGTCGAGCTTACGGCGCGCATCCAGGTAGGCAGCATCCGCAATCTTGTTTCCTCGCCTTATGGTCTCGGTGAGCTTAATGCCGACTTGTCCCTCCGGCTCATCGAGAAGCCGTCTCTGGATGCGGCCAATCTCGTATTCCATGGTCAGAATGTGGAGATCGTAAAGCTGTTTGAAAGACACGCTCGAATTTTTTGCCTCAACGGCATGGCCCGCCCCCGCCAAACGCTCGGCGACCCGCTCGACTGCTTTCTTGATTTCGTCATCCGCATCGTCGATGAACGGATCCTGCAGGGCCACGACGATCAGAGGACTATCCCGCAGCTCTTTCCTCCCAAGCTGCGCATGCGTGGGGCAGACAGCGTCGAAAACGGCCGCAGCGTCTGCCACGCTCCAACCGTAGAAACCCACGGTGTCATATAGTGTCGACAGCGGCTCGATTCCAAAAGTGCTGAATAGCCGAGTGCTAGGTTTGAACGCAGCGATGCCGCAATATGCGGCCGGCCGGTTGACCGAGGCCATGGTCTGGGTGCCGAGTGCCGCGGGTACGGTCCCGGCTGCGACCGCCGCCGCCGAGCCACTACTGGACCCACCGGGCGTGTGCTCGATATTGTGCGGGTTACACGCCGGTGACGGGTCGAAGTAGGCGAACTCTGTCGTCTGGGTCTTGCCGAGAATTAACGCGCCGGCGGCGCGCAGGGCGGAGACGATCTCGGCATCGGCCGTCGCCGGCGCCGCGTCGGCACGGCTTAAGCTGTTGCAGCGCGTTGGAACGCCAGCGACGTCGATGATGTCCTTGATGCCCACCGGGATGCCGTGCAATGGCCCGCACACTACGCCGTCCTCGACCTCCTTTGCTCGCTGCTCGGCCTCCGTCACCATGGTGTCGGCGCAGACTTCGCGCCATGCCTTGACCACCGGCTCGGTCACTTTTATGCGATCGAGGTAGCCCCGGGCCAGGTCGGCCGGGGAGAGTTCCCCCTCCCGGATACGCCGGGCGAGGTCTGCGACCCTGCCGGGATCGGCAACGTAGTTGGTGGTTTGCACCGGTGCGTCTTTCACAGCGTCAACCGATAGCCACGTAAGTTGCGACAAATTCCGGATTTTTATTCATCTTCTCGACGGCCAAACCCGCCCCTCCAAAAACTCCTCATCCGCTCACTCCAAGGTAACTAGCGGTTAACTGGTCATTATTTTTCAACTCTTGGGCAGACCCATCGAAGACGACCTCCCCCTGATCGAGGATGTACACCCGCTCCGCCAGGTCGAGGGCCATCTGCAAGTTCTGCTCCACCAACAACATGCTCACCCCTTCGGATTTTAGTTCGCGAAGCATGTCGACGACAAGCTCAACTACCATCGGGGCGAGCCCTTGGGAGGGTTCATCCAGGAGGATCAGGGAAGGACCGGTGACCAAGGCGCGGCCGATGGCAAGCATCTGCTGCTCGCCTCCAGACAAAGAACGGCCGCGGCGTCGTTTCAATGGAGCAAGTTTGGGGAAGCGCCGGAATACGTCCTCCGTACCCCACCGAGCCCCCTTGGCGCCAACGATTTTCAAATTTTCCATAGACGTGAGGGTCATGAATATTCCGCGGCTTGCCGGGACATAGGCAATGCCTTGGCGTGCAATCAAATGAGGAGGCAGGCCGGTAATATCCTGGTCTTCAAACAGGATCTTACCCTGGCGTGCTGGAGCCAGTCCCATGATGCTCTTGAGCGCCGTGGTCTTCCCCGCCCCGTTCCGTCCGAGA